>DASRYX010000436.1:0-7315 GCA_035686985.1 Planctomycetaceae bacterium
CGACAAATACAGCGATGCGTTGCTCGCACATCGGGCCGATGGCTGGACCGTGATCGATCTGCATCACCCGATGACGGCGGCGGTGAAGGAACGCCGGGCCAAAAACATCGGCTACACCATGCAACCGGACGGCGTGCATCCCAACGCCGACGGTCACTGGTTCGTCGCCCAGCAGTTCATTCGCGCGTGCGGTGACGAATCGGTCATGAAGTTCGCCACGCCGCAAGAGATGCTCGCGGCTCATAAAGTCCCGGACGGCGTGTTGCCGCTCGTGCAGCAGCGGATGAGCGTGCTGCGGGATGCGTATGTGGCGAAGGCGGGCCATAAACGCCCCGGCGTCGCGGCGGGGTTACCGCTCGATCAGGCCGAGGCGAAAGCCGCCGAGTTGACGGCGCAGATTGAGCAATTGCTTATGGCCCGGTGAGTGGGAAGTCGCATGCTGTCCACGCTGTGGCGAACGATCGAGCGTGTCGTCATTACGCCGTATCATCCCGTTGCGGATGACCAATCCTACCTGCAGCGCAGCATGACGCAGATGCAGTCCGACGTGACGGTTACGGTCGCGATTCCGGACAGCCAGGAAAGCCATCGGTTGTTCGGCGTGCCGCTGGCGCATCACGGTCTGCAGGCGGTTTACTTGCGAGTTGTGAATGGCAGCGCCGCGACGTTGCGGTTTCAATTTCGCACCCTTGACCCGCGGTATGCGACCCCGCTCGAAGCCGCGGCGAGTTGTCACTTTTCGATTCTCCGGCGGTTGTATGGCTTCGGTCTGTTGGGCTGGCTGATCTCGCCGCTGCTGCTGTTAATTCCGCTGAAACTGGTCTCAGCCCAGTGGGCGAACCAGCGGATGGATCACTGGTTTCAATCCCTCGGGTTTCACCGACGCCCGATTGCTCCTGGAGACACCGCCGGGGGGTTCGTATTCACGACGCTCGACGCGGGGACCAAGATTGTTCGCGTCTATCTGATGGCCATGAACAGTGGAACCGCCGAGGCTGCCATCACCGGCGAACGCGTCGCTGCGCTCCGCGACGTCGATCTCACGTTCACGCTGCCGGTGCCGAACCTTGCCGTGGATTACGAACACCGTCAACTCGCGCAACGGGCCGAGTCCGCTGATGTCGAACGCTGTCATATCAATCAGTTGATTGAGCGACTCAAAACCGTCGCGGCCGTCACCACCGACCGGCATGCGCGAGGGCACGGTGACCCCCTCAACCTGGTCGTCATCGGTTCGTTCGAATCGCTGCAGGAAGCGTTCATCGGCCGGTGGGATGAAACCGAAGTTATCACGCTGGCGACGTGCTGGAAGACCGTGCGGGCGTTTCTGCTAGGTTCGGAATACCGCTATTCGCCGGTGAGTCCGCTGTATCTTTTCGGTCGCTGTCAGGACATCGCTCTGCAGCAGATTCGCAACTCGATCAATGTGCGCTTGCATCTGCGGTTGTGGTTGGCACCGTTTCGTCTGCACGATCACCCGGTGTGGGTCGGCCAGATCAGTCGCGACATCGGCGTACGGTTCACGACGAAAGTGTGGAATCTGACCACCCACCGAATCGACCCCGACGTCGACGAATCCCGCGATTACGTGCTCGACGATCTGCTCGACGTGGAACGGGTCGAAGCCGCCGGACATGTCATCGCGATGGAGCCCTCGACGGCATCCTCACCGCGACACAATCTCACCGGCGATCCATACTTTACCGATGGCCGCCGTGTGGTGATTCTGCTCTCTTCGCACCGCACACCACCACGATTCATCGACTGGTCGTCAAGCGCCATGCGGTAGTACAAGTTGCTCGGTTACGACGATGCGAACAAATCGCGCAAGGCGAGATCGAGCTGCGGGAAGCGGAATTCAAATTGTTCGTCAGCAAGGCGCTGCGAACGCACATAGCGCCCATACAACGCCAGTTCGGGATCGGTCCGCAATAACCAATAGGCAGCGAAGCGCACCATCGCACCGGTGGCAGGAAGGCCCATCGGCACGCCGACTGTGCGTCGCAGTTCCCGCATGAATTGCTGTTGAGAAACCGGCTGTGGTGCGGACGCAATGTACGTTCCGTGCATGGTGCTGTCAGTGAGACCACGTTCGAAGAGACGATTCATGTCGGCTTCATGAATCCAGCTCATTCCTTGCTTGCCGGAGCCGACACGACCGCCGAGCCCCCATTGCGTGAGTGGAAGCAAGGTCTGCAACGCGCCATTACCGGCACCGCGATCGCGCCCAATCACAAAGCTGGTGCGGAGGACTACGCCTCTCTGGGATGGTAATAGTGCGGATGCAAATGCCTCTTCCCACGCGCGACCGACGGTCGGCGCTAAGCCGTACCCAAGGGCCGAGTCTTCCGTGCAGACGGTCGTGGGAGGATCACCATAAATATGAGCCGTACTCATCTGCACCCACACCGGCGGAGGCGATGCGATCTGCCGCAGCGCTTGGCCCAGTACCCTGGTAGATTCCACTCGCGAACGCAAGATCTCATCTTGATGATCTGGCGTCTTGACGCAGTTCACGCTGCGCCCGGTTAAGTTGACCAGTCCCGCCGCCCCGTCGAGAACGGTCTGCCATGATCCCAACATGCGCGCGTCCCAGGATTCATGTTGCCATGGACCCGGTACCGGTGGTGGGCTTCGCGACAGAATCACCACTGTTGCCCCACGCTTAGCGAGATGGTGCGCCAGCGAAACGCCGAGAAATCCACTTCCGCCGGCGATCACGATTTTCTGGTTCGGCAGCGTTTCAGCCACGATTTGAGCCCGAGTGGATGTGAATCCCCGACGTCAACCGCGGTACCCGTGGTGAATTAACCACATCGGCCCTACAATTTGCGGCACAGGAGTGAAAATGTTTGGTCGCGATGTGCCGCTGGCGTGGCTGCAGTTGACGCATTCGAAGGCAAAGTTCGCCGCCGCGGTGACCGGGGTGGTCGTCGCTGTCTTGTTGATGTGGATGCAGCTCGGCTTTCTCGACGCGCTCTATCGCAGTGCGACCGCGATCACGAATTACCTCACCGGCGACATCGTGCTGACCAGTCCGCACACCAATGAGTTCGCGCGGCCGGAACCGTTCCCGCGGCGGTTACTCGGGCGGGCGCTCGGGCACCCGGATGTCGTTGCGGTCCATCCGTTTTACATCAACACGGGGATGTGGCAGAACCCGTGGAATGGCGTGAAACGGCCGATCATGGTCTTCGGCATGCCCCCCAATCAACCGCTGTTCAATGCCCCGGGGATCTCCGAAAACTGGGACCGCACGAACGTCGCCGATGTCGGGTTGTTCGACGAAGTTTACCGGCACTTTCTTGGCAACGTGCCCAAGCATTTTCGTGCGGGGGAAACCATCACCGCGGAGATCAATCACCGGCGAGTGCAGGTCGTGGGCCTGGTCCGCATCGGTGTCGGGTTTCAGGCCGACGGAAACTTCGTGACCACCGACGCGAACTTCCTGCGGCTCTTTCCCGACCGCGATCCCGGTGCGATTGATTGCGGTGTAATTGAACTGCGTCCAGGGGCCGATCGCGCCGCCGTGCAGGCGATTCTCAAAGAAACCTATGGGCGCGAGTTGAAGGTGCAGACGCCGCAGGAACTGATTGCCGCCGAGTACAAATTCCTGCAGGACAACGCCCCGATCGGCTTCGTTTTTACGATGGGCGTCGTCGTCGGTTGCTTCATCGGGTTTGCGATCGTGTATCAGGTGCTGTTCACGGACATCAGCAGTCATCTGCCGCAGTATGCGACCCTGAAGGCGATGGGATATTCCGACGGCTATCTCGTGCGGACGGTGTTGCAGGCGGCGATGATTCTGGCACTGTGCGGTTATGTGCCCGGAACGATTCTGGCCGCCGGGTTGTACGAAATTGGCAAGCGGGCCACGATGCTGCCGATGGATCTGTCACTGACGCGCGGTCTGCAGGTGTTTGGGCTGTCGCTCGCGATGTGTTTTCTGTCGGGACTGGTCGCCGTGCGACGGTTGCGGTCAGCGGATCCCGCGGAGATTTTTTAACATCGCGAATTGTGGGATCCTGCAAATCGCAAGCGGTTTGATCTGACTCTCAACCCTCAACTTTCGACTCTCAACCCTCCATGCCTGCCGCCATTGACATCCAGCACCTCAACTTCTCCTTCGGTGAAGGCGAACTGCGCAAGCAGGTGCTCTACGACGTTTCTTTCCAGGTCGAAGCCGGCACGGTGGTGATCCTGATGGGCCCCTCCGGCTGCGGGAAGACGACGTTGCTGACCCTTGTGGGGGGCTTGCGGTCCATTCAGGACGGTGAGATCAATGTGCTCGGGCACGACCTCGATGCCGCGGGGCAGAAAGAGCTGGTCGCGGTCCGCCGACATATCGGCTTCGTGTTCCAACTGCACAATCTGCTCGACTTTCTGACAGCTCAGCAGAATGTGGAAATGTCGCTGCAATTGCATCCGGAAGTCGACCCGGCGACACGCCGGCGTCGCGCGCAGGAGATGCTGAAAGTTGTCGGTCTCGGCGAGCGGTTGAATTACTTCCCCGCGGCGCTCTCGGGCGGACAGCGGCAACGTGTTTCGATTGCCCGCGCGCTGGTGGCGGAACCGCAGTTGATCCTCGCGGATGAACCGACCGCGGCCCTCGACAGCACGTCCGGCCGGCAGGTTGTCGAACTCTTGCAGCGCCTCGCGAAAGAGCAGGGGGCGACCGTGCTGATGGTCACACACGACAACCGTATTCTCGATCTGGCTGACCGCATCGTTCACATGGAGGACGGCCGCATTCTCGATGCGAGTTGAAGCCGGGCATTTTCTTCAATGCCGGGCTTCTTCAGTTCACGCATCGCGATGCACAGTCCCGGGCGAAAACGCCGGCAGACAGACCGCAATGTATTCCGCGTCCGCATCGCCCGGCGTGCTGTAGCGCACCCATTCGCCACCCCGGACGATCACCGCCTGGCCGGCTCTAACGGTTAATAAACCCTCACGACTTTCGACCACGAGTTCTCCACGCAGCACCACGGTGTACTCATCGAATTCCGGCGTCTGACCCGGCTCGACCCAACCGCTGGGACTGGTCATCCGTGCGATGCTCACCGCCTCTGTTTTCGAGTTCACCCGGCCGATGAATTCTTCGATTTTCTTCGGTTTGTTTCCTGCGGCTTGAATGATCGTCGGCTGCAAAATGAGCTGCGGCATGGCTGGTCTCTCCAAAGTAGGTCAGGCTGTGCCTGACTTCTTTCATTCAATCTCACCGACCACCGATTCAATGCGGCTGAAGTCTGGCTGTTGAAAGCCGCCACAGCCCCAGTCCGCCGGGTAGACCCCGTGATTAACCCACCGGTGGAAGCTGGATGTCTTCCATTGCGAGGGACATTGAACATGTCCGTGTTTCACAGGGTTGAAGTGAACATAGTCGAAGTGGGCGTCAAATCTTCGTCGTTTTCAATAGTATGCTCCCAGAATCGAGGTTGCCAAACGCCGAGGCGACGCTCTCGATCTCGCCCCTCTGAGACGTTACCGACCTGACCACCAATTTTTATCCAGCGTTTTGTAAACTCCTTCTTAATCCACCCCCATCGCATTGAGTCGCGATCATCCGCACGAGGTAGCGTCCAAATTGCGTGCAGATGCTCGGGCAAAAGAACGAGCGCATTCATCTGGAATGGATGTTTATGTTGGCAATCCCGCAGGATTTCTCCGAGGATTTGAATTGCTTGCAGGTCGTCAAAGATCCGTCGTCGCTGGTGCGTGACCACTGTGAAGAAGTAGGTACCACCGGGTACGAAGTTGCGCCTCCAGTTCGGCATAATGACCTCGCGATAGTCTGTCGTATGTGAGCTGAAATTCTACAAACTCGAAAGAAGTCAGGCACAGCCTGACCTACGAGTTAGGCCACCGTTGCATCGTTGCGGGGCGATATGTTCCAATACTCGCGCAATCGAACTGATGATCGACCGACCTGGAATCAACGGGAGATGTTCATGCGGACGGGATGGATCGCGCTGGTGCTCGCCGGGCTGCTGGCCTTCGGGACTTCGGCCACCGCGCAAGACGGTTTTGAATCGCTTTTCGATGGCCAGACGCTGAAGAACTGGGACGGCAACCCCGAGTTCTGGCGTGTGGAAGACGGCTGCATCACCGGTCAGACCACGGCCGAAAAACCGACGAAGGGCAATACGTTCATCGTCTACCGCGGCGGTGAAGTCGGCGACTTCGAGCTCACGCTGGAATACAAGATCATCGGCGGCAACTCCGGGATCCAGTACCGCAGCTTCGAAGTGCCGAATGAGAAATGGGTCATCGGCGGTTACCAGGCCGACTTTGAAGCCGGGGAAACGTACTCCGGCATCAACTACGGCGAGCGTTTCCGCGGCATTCTCGCCAACCGTGGTCAGAAAACCATCGTGAAGAAGGGCGACGACGGGAAGGTGAAGGTCGAAGTCGTCAGCATGATTGGCGACACCAAAGAGATTCAAACGCACATCAAGAAGGAAGACTGGAACACCTATCGCGTCACCGCGAAGGGTTTCACGTTCGAGCATCGCATCAATGATGTGCTGACCTCGGTCTGCACCGACGAGCATCCGGATCGCCGCGCAACGGGTTTACTCGCGCTGCAACTGCACGCCGGTCCGCCGATGAAGGTGCAGTTCCGCAACATCAAACTGAAGAAAGCCGCAGCCACGGCTGCTGTGGGCAAGAAGCACGTCCTGTTGCTCGCCGGTCGCAAGAGCCACGGCTTTGGAGCCCACGATCACACCGCCGGGTGTGCGCTGCTGGCAAAGCTGCTCAACCACAGCGGCCTGCCGATCTCTGCGGAAATGCACGCTCTGGAAACCGAAGGGTGGCCGTCGGAGGAAAAGCTCGCGAAAGCGAATTCGATCGTGATCTACGCGGACGGCGGAGGCGGGCATCCTTTCAACGAGCATCTCGACGAATTGCAGAAGCTCACCGACAAAGGCGTTGGCATCGTCTGCATTCACTACGGTGTCGAGACCGTAACGGGGCCTCCGGGAGAAGCGTTTCTCCGCTGGACCGGCGGCTTCTTCGAGCCGCATTATTCCGTCAACCCGCACTGGACGGCGAACTACAAGGAACTGCCGTCGCATGCAGTAACCCGCGGCGTGCGTCCCTTTCAGATCAATGATGAGTGGTACTACCACATGCGGTTTCGCGAGAACATGGCGGGAGTGACGCCGTTGCTGACCGATCTGCCGCCGTTGACGACGCTCGTCGAAGTCGATGCGCAAGGCAAGCCGGTAATGACCGAGAAAGACGGGAAGAAGACGTACAAGCTGAGCCGGCCGGAGAACGCTCACAACAACAATCCGCACGCCCGCAAGGC
>DASRYX010000437.1:0-16878 GCA_035686985.1 Planctomycetaceae bacterium
CAAGGCGTGCGTGACGGCGTGCCATGCGATGAACGGGCTGGATGATCACGAAACGTGGCGCGAAGTCGGCCTGCTCGTCGGTGGGTCGTACCGGTTGCCGGTGCTGCAGCACGTCACGACGGCCTGCCATCACTGCGTTGAGCCCGGTTGCATGAGTGCCTGCCCGACGCTTGCCTATGAGAAGGACGCCGTCACCGGGATTGTCAAACACCTCGACGATCAGTGCTTCGGTTGCCAGTACTGTGTGCTGGCCTGTCCGTATGAGGTGCCGAAATATCACGCCGAGAAAGGTATCGTCCGCAAGTGCGACATGTGCTCGTCGCGGCTGAAAGCCGGTGAAGCACCCGCGTGTGTGCAGGCGTGTCCGCATGAAGCGATCCGGATTTCGCTCGTAAATATCGCCGAAGTACGTGCCGCCAGTGCCACGAGCGCTGTTCTGCCGACCGCTCCCGCATCACGATTTACCTTGCCGACAACTCGCTACAGCACCGAGCGCGTGGCCGCTTCCATGTTGCGGGCGGGTGATGAAGAGGACGTGGTTCCCGAGCACAACCACGTCCCGTTGATGGCGATGCTGGTGTTGTCGCAGATCGCGGTCGGGTTAATGCTGGCGGCGATTTTCAGTGAATCGTCTGTCCGCCTTGGATTGGTCATCGCCGGGTTTGTTCTGGGGCTGCTGGCGATCGTTGCGGCCACATCGCATCTGGGGCGACCGTGGTTGGCGTATCGGGCCGTCCTGGGATGGCGCACGAGCTGGCTCAGCCGGGAAATCATCGCGTTCGGAGTCTTTCAGGCCATGTGCAGTGCCGCCGTGGCCGTGACGACGTTTGCTGTTGTCGGTGAATCGACCATGCAATGGATCATCGGAGCCACCACGTTGACGGGCCTGATCGGTGTGTACTGCTCGGTCATGATCTACGCCGTCACGCCGCGCACGTTCTGGGCACGACCTTACACCACGGTGAAATTTTTCGGCACGACCTTCTTCACAGCAGCACTGGTCTGGCTTCTGCTTGGGCCAGGTGCGACGCCAGCGGCCATCGGCATGGCGAGCCTTGCTCTGATGAAGCTGATCGCGGAAAGCCGTCAGCGTCATGCGCCCGGTGAAGACCGCTGGGCGGAACGGTCCTCACGGCTGTTGTACGGGCCGTTGCGTCAAGCCTGGTTCTTCCGTGCGGGTTCCATGCTGCTGTGTGGCGTGCTCGGTCCGATGGTGCTGGTCGCCGCCCCGCTTTCGCTGCCGCTCTTGAGCATCGCGATCACAGTAGGTAGCTTGATTTCCGAATTGGTTGAGCGCTCGCTCTTCTTCCGCGCGGCGGCTGCGCCGCGCATGCCAGGGGGAGTTGTTGCATGAGCGCCGCCACGACGAAGACGCTTTGGGAAACCGCCCGCCAACTGCTGCATCAGCGCGAGGGCGTGTTGACTCGCGAGTTGCTGCTGCAGCCGAGTCGCTTCGGGATCGGGCATCTTCCCTCGCATTTGCAGCCGGATGCCGTCGTCTCTTCGACATGCGGTTTCTGTTCCACCGGCTGTGGTCTCAATGTTCACATGCGGAACGGTGAAGCTATCGGGCTGTCGCCGAGCGGCAAGTATCCCGTCAATCTAGGCATGGCCTGTCCCAAAGGGTGGGAAGCCCTGACGGTACTTGATTCGCCGGAACGCGGCACGGTCCCGCTGCAACGTTCATCAACGGGGGACATGGTTCCCACCGATTGGCCGACGGCGATTCAATCCTTCGTCGACGGTGTGCGGCGTGTGCAATCACAGCATGGACCGGAATCCTTCGCGTTTCTTGGCACCGGTCAGATGCCGATGGAAGAGCTCGCGTTCTTCGGCCTGCTCGCGAAGTTCGGCTTGGGCATGCTGCACGGAGACGCCAACACCCGGCAGTGCATGGCAACGTCCGCCGTGGCTTACAAGCAATCGTTTGGGTTCGATGCCCCGCCGTTCTCGTATGTGGATTTTGAACTCTCGGACACGCTGATCTTCATCGGTGCGAACCCGTGCATCGCGCATCCCATTTTGTGGGAGCGGGTCATGCGCAACACGCAGGATCGGACGATTGTCGTGATCGATCCGCGTCGCACGGAAACGGCGATGCAGGCCGATGTGCATCTGGCGATTCAACCGAAAGGCGATCTCGCGCTGTTGTATGGCGTCGCGAAACTGCTCATCGAACAGGGGGCAGTGAATCGCGAGTTTGTCGATGCTCACACGAATGGTTTCGAGGAATTCTCCTCGTTCGTGCAGGACTATTCGCTGGAGCGCGTCGCGAAACTCACGGGATTGAGTGGTGACGCGATCCAATCGTTGGCTGACACCATCCGATGTGGCAAAGCCGTGTCGATGTGGTGGACGATGGGTGTCAACCAGAGTTACCAAGGCGTTCGCACCGCGCAGGCGATCATCAATCTCTGTTTGATGACCGGCAACATCGGCCGGCCGGGCACCGGGCCGAATTCCATCACCGGCCAATGCAACGCGATGGGTTCACGGCTGTTCGGTAATACCTCGTCGCTGGTGGGCGGTCGTGACTTTGCCAATGCTGATCATCGGCGTGATGTCGCCCACATTCTGAACATCGACGAAGCCCGCATTCCGACGCAGCCCAGCCTGGCGTATCCCGAAATTCTCGAAGGCGTGCGCGCGGGCAAGATCAAGGGCTTGTGGATTGTGGCCACCAATCCCGCCCATTCGTGGATCAACCAGTCGGACTTCAACGAACTCTGCAAAAATCTCGACTTCCTTGTGGTGCAGGATATGTACGCCCAGACCGAGACCGCGGTTCAGGCGGATTTGTTTCTACCGGCGGCTGCGTGGGGGGAGAAAGAGGGTACGTTCATCAATTCCGAACGCCGCGTGAGCGTGGTTCGCAAAGTGAAACGAGCTCCAGGACAGTCGCTCGCCGATTTCAAAATTTTTCGCTTGATCGCCGACGCTGCCGGTTGCGGCGACATGTTCCGCGATTGGACCTCGCCGGCGGCGGCGTTTTGCGTGCTGCAACGATTGTCAGCGAGGCGTCCGTGTGACATCACCGGCATCGATGGTTATGCGATGCTCGACCGTTGCGGCGGAGTGCAGTGGCCGCATCCCGCCGGGGCAAGTGAACCAGAACAGGAACGCCGTCTCTTCGCCGACGGGCAATTCTTTACCCCCGATCGCCGCGCCAAATTCCTGTTCGATCCTGCCCGTGAAATGCCCGAACAATGTGACGAAGCTTATCCATTCATTCTGATGACCGGACGCGGGTCGGTCGCTCAATGGCACACCGAAACCCGCACCCGGCAATCCGCGGTTTTGAAGAAGCTCGCACCGACGGGACTGCCGCTCGAGATTCATCCGCTGGATGCCGCCGCCAAGGGTATCCGGGCCAATACGACGGTGCAGGTGAGTTCGCGTCGCGGGCAGATCACCGCCACGGCGTTTCTCACCGAAACTGTCGGTCGAGGCCGGGTCTTTCTGCCGATGCATGATCCTCGCGTGAATCAGCTGACGAATCCGGTCTTTGATCCTTACTCGCGGCAACCATCTTACAAAGATTGTGCCGTTTCGATTCATCCGGCCGACCGCGCGCCGCGGTCCGACAATTCGTGAAGCCGCACGACTTCGCTGTTCGCTGATCAGGAAAGTTGCTGACGATGTTGCAGACGTCGAATGCTGTCGCAGAGTTGCCGATTGCTCCCCCGCGCGTGAGCCCGGCTGCGCTTCCCACGAGTTCACCTGAATCGACCGGCGATCGTCAACGCGTGTTATGGCTGTCAACCATCGCCTTCACGCTGCTCTTTGCGGTCTGGCTGATGTTGGGCGTGCTCGGTTTGAAAATCAAAGCCGATACGCGGTTGATGCTGGGGGAAGCGGCCGCCGCTTCACTCAGCACAGCAGAAATCCGCCTGGCTGTCGAGTCACGGTTCGAGTGGCTTCTGGCCGGTGCGATTCTCTCCGGATCACTGTTACGCCTCAGCTTCGGCATCTGGGCCGACAGGCTGGGCGGGAAGCAACTGATGGTCCTGCTATTATTGGGCTGTGCGATCCCGACGCTTTGGCTCGCCTACGCGCAGAGCTATGGGGAATTACTTCTCTGCTCGCTCTTGTTCGGACTGGCCGGCAATGCTTTTGCCGTGGGCATCGCCTGGAATTCCGCGTGGTTTCCTCCCGAACAGAAGGGGACGGCCCTCGGCATTTTCGGCGCGGGGAATGTCGGAGCGGCCGGGACCAAGCTGCTGATTGTCCTGGTTCCGACGATTCTCACCCTGGTTCCCGCGCAAGGCTATTGGGGGGGATGGCTGCCCGGCGGTTGGCGAATCGTGCCTGTGTTTTATGCCGGGCTTCTCGTGGCAATGGCGGTGGCGATTCTTTGGCTGGCTCCGGCGCGCGATCGCCGGCCGGGTCAGGGTCGCCCGTTGGCTCAAATGCTGGCACCGCTGCGATATCCCCGCGTATGGCGTTTCGGGTTTTACTACGTCGTTGTGTTCGGAGCTTACGTCGCGCTGGCCGCCTGGCTCCCCAGCTACTACGTGAGCATGTATCAGCTGGACCTGCGCATGGCAGCGCTCCTGACATCGTTGTTCATCTTTCCGGCGAGCCTGTTGCGACCGCTGGGAGGCTGGCTTTCGGACCGATGCGGTCCGCGCCCTGTCACCTATGGGGTCTTTATCACGATGATTCTTGCCACGCTGCCTTTGTGCCTTCCCTCATCGGTGCTGGCGTTAGACGTGACCGGATTCACCGCGCTCATGTGCCTCGTCGGTGTGGCTATGGGGATTGGCAAGGCCAGCGTCTATAAGTACATCCCTAACTACTTCCCGAACGATGTCGGAGCCGTCGGGGGACTGGTCGGATTACTGGGGGCTCTCGGCGGCTTCATTCTGCCGAAAGCCTTCGGCTGGCTCGGTCGCGAGACCGGTTTTCCGCAAGCCGCGTTTCTCGCGCTTCTCCTGCTCAGCATGATCAGTTTGGTGTGGCTGCACATGGTCGTTCGGGCTCTCCGTGCTCAGGCCGCTCATCCTCGATCTGAACAATCGCCTGTCGATGACGCTTTGTTACTGGGGAGTCAGAGTGCCATCTAAATAACTCGATTTCGTCACTCGTTCGATACGGATGTCGCGCTCATCACCATCCCGCCGCGCAGGTGGTGCAGAACACGAAGATCGGCAAGACGCCACGTTCTTCGCGTGAGCTGCAACGCGGCCTGACTTTGTAGGGTCCGCTGTGCGGACCACCGGTCGTTTAAGAGGGGCCGCACAGCAGACCCTACTAGTCGCTCTACCCTAAAACGACTGGTTGTTTTAGAAGGGATGGTGTGGACGGCAAGATGTGGTGGGGTTGAAGGGTGTCATTCGGGCACGGAGGCCGGGATGAGTGCGAAAATGCAGGTGCATTTGGCGGCGGACGTGCGGCGGGAGTTGGAGCGGGTCGCGCGGAGTCAGACGGCGAAGGCAGCCAAGGTTCGGCGGGCGCGGGTGCTCCTGCTGGCAGATGAGGATCATGCCGAGGGTCAGCGGCCGGACACGTATATCGCCACCGTGGTGGGCCTGTCCGAAAAACAGGTGAAGACGATCCGCCAGAAGTTTGTGCGCGAGGGGCTGACAGCGCTGGAACGCAAGCCGCGTGTGACCCCGCCCACGCCGCGGAAGCTCGATGGCCGGGCGGAAGCGCAGCTGGTGGCGTTGTGCTGTTCGACGCCTCCCGGCGGCCGGCAGCGCTGGACGCTGCAGCTGTTGGCCGACGAGTTGGGTCGGCTGGAAGTCGTGACGAGCATCTGTCCCGAGACCGTGCGGCAGTGTCTCAAAAAAACCGGCTCCAGCCTTGGCGAACCCAGCGGTTCTGCATCGCCGAGAACGATCGCGCGCGGTTCGTCGCGCAGATGGAGCAGGTCCTCGACGTCTATTGCGAAACGTACGACGAACGCCATCCGCTGATCTGCATGGATGAAGCGGCCAAGCAAGTCACCGCCGATGTCGAATCCGCTCTGCCGATGACGCCCGGTCGGGTCCGGCGCGAAGATCATCATTACGAGCGAAAGGGTGTGCAGGCGCTGTTGGCCTTCTTCGCTCCGCTGCAGGGCTGGCGGCGGGTTTCCAGTCGTGATCAACGCACCCGCCGCGACTGGGCCGAAGAAGTGCGGGAATTGCTGGAGGTCGACTATCCGCAGGCGAAACTCGTCACGCTGGTGTGCGACAACCTGAACACCCACGACATTGCGAGTCTGTACGCCACGTTCGACGCCGTCACGGCGCATCGGCTGGCGCGACGGCTGCGGATTGTGCACACGCCCCGCAACGGCAGCTGGCTCAACATGGCGGAAATCGAACTCAGCGTCTTAACGTCAATGCCTGAGCCGCCGCTTCCACACCATCACCGACATGCGAACCGCCATCGCCGCCTGGCAACACACTCGCAACCAAGCCCGCTGCGGCGCCCGCTGGCGTTTCACCACCACCCAGGCGAGAATCCAACTCCAATCCCTCTATCCCCAACCAGAGGTTTTAGGATAGAGCGACTACTACGATGTTGCCGTCCACCTGAATTCGATTTCAGGTGTTGATCGCGCCTTCCTGGCGGCGTTTCTCGTCGCATCCGCGAGTTTTCGCCATTCTCGCGCGGTTCCCGCAGTTTCATCTCGGTTTCAGGTTGACCGGCTATTCTGGTCGTCGCCTGTCAGGAAAAATGTCCATGCGGATGATGCTCACGCTTTCGATCGCCCTGCTGTCATTGGTCACACCGATCAATGCCGCGGATGTTCCGTCCGAACTGCAATCGATCGGCGGGCGATGGTATCTGAAAGCGGGTAATCTACCCGTGTACTATTACCGCGATGGCGACCGCTATGTCGACCTGTTTTCGTACCACACGAAGGACTCGAACAAGGACGGTATCGACAACGTCCGCCTGAGCCACGACAGCCAGTTCCTGATGATCGAGAGTCAGGGCTTTCCGAATCATCCGACCGCCGTCTTTCCGAACAGCGGCAATCCCAACACGATCCGTGTGCAACGGTTCCGCTTCCGACTGCCGCTGGTGCCGAAGAAGGCCGACCAGATCAGCACATTACCGATGGGACCCATCGGCACGGCAATCAACGGGGTCGTTTTCTTCAACCCGTTTGAAGCCGGCGGCATGAACGCGGTCGAGGGATATTCGGAAGTCTGGCTCGATTCGTGTTGCGGACATCCGCAGCAGGACGGCGTCTATCACTATCACAAGTATCCCAGCTGCGTGAAATCGCCCTTCGCGGACGACGGGAAGCAGCATTCGCCGATCATCGGTTTTGCTTGGGATGGCTTTCCGGTCTATGGACCGTATGAAGCATCCGGCGTGATGGCCCGTGATCTGAAAGGCGACCGGGCGCTCGATGTCTGCAACGGTCATGAAGACGCCGAGCGCGGTTATCACTACCACGTCACGCCCGGCCGCTTCCCGTACATTTTTGGTGGTTACGCCGGCGTGGTGGAGCGGTCGAATCTGCATGGACCCGGTCGCCTGCAAGTGGGAGCCATCCGCAACAACGCGGAAGGTCAGAGCCGGTTGGAACCCGTGATTGCGACCGTCCGACCGGGAACGGCATCGCGCGGCAAGACGCACACCGTGCAATTGGTGCTGGCCCCGGAGAAAGCCCGCCGCGGCGTGCCGAATCAGAAACCAGCGTGGGCCCAGATCGGCCCGTTCGAAGCGACAAAGATCGATCGCGAGGGAAATGTCGTCTCGGTCACCATCACAATTCCGGACGACTCCACGGTCGGAGTTCTGATGGACTGTCATATTGAGTTTGAAGACCCCAATGAACGTGCCGGGACGCTAGTCTTCAAGAAGAACGATGCGTTCCGCGTGATCGAATAGCTCTGACCCTGCCCGCAGCCTCGCAAGGCATTTTTTCAAAGGACATCCGATGAAGCGAATGATGTGGACTCTCAGTCTGTTGGCGATCGCGGGAACAACCGCGGTGATGGCGCAGCCGCCCGGTGGCGGACGCGGTCCGGTTGGACCAGGTGGCCCCGGAGGCGGCCGTCCTCCGCAACCGGTGATCGAAGTACTCGATGCCGATCATGATGGCGTGATCTCCGCGGACGAGTTGAAGAACGCGTCCACGGCGCTCGCCACGTTGGATAAAAATAAAGACGGCAAGCTGACCGACGACGAAGTCCGCCCGATGGGTCGCGGGCCGGGTGGACCGGGCGGTGACCGTGGCCCCGGTGCTGGTCCGGGAGGCGAGCGTGGTCCCGGTCCCGGTGGTCCGGGCGGTCGCGGTGACGGCGGCGGTCGTCGTCCCGAAGGCGAACGGGGTCCCGGTGGACCGGGCGGCGGACCGCGGGAACGAGGACCCGACGGGGAAGGGCCGAATGGTCCGCCACCGGGACCGAACCCGGACCGCATGGTCGATCATGCGATGCAGTTCGATACGGACAAAGACGGCAAGCTCGACAAGGATGAGTTGCGAAAGTTTGCCGAAGAGTTCGCCTCGAATGCACCGCGAGATCGAGGCCCCGGCGGAGAAGGTCGTCCCGGTGCCGGTCGCGGCGGTCGCCCCGAAAGCGAGCGCACCGAGCGTCCCCGCCGTCCCGAATAACCGCTTCACGGTTTTGCGTTCCGTGCAAACCAGCCGCGCGGTGAGATCCTTGACGTGATCCAGTTCCCCCTTCACGATGCTCCAAAACCAGTGTCATCGTGAAGGGGGTCTGTATGGGCAAACTGCGGTTCGCGATTCTCGGCTGCGGCCGCATGGGGCGTCATCACAGCGAACAGCTGCTCGCCGACGGTCGCGGTGAAGTGACCTCGCTGTTCGATGTTTCCCCTGCGACCGCTGCCGGGTTACAGCAGGCGCTATGGCCCGACGCGCGGGTGTATGAAACATTTGCGGAATTGATCACCGCCGCAGATGTCGACGCCGCGATCATCTGCACGCCCACCGCCGAGCACTTCACTCAAGCCACGGCGTGCCTCAATCGCGACTGGCATGTGCTCTGTGAAAAGCCGCTGGGATCGAACCGTGAAGAAATCCTGGCGCTGATCGCAGCCGGAGATTCCGCCGCGCAGCGACACCAGGCGTTTTCCCTCGGTTATCAACGTCGGCACGCAGCCCTTTATCGCACGTTGCGCCGGGAGGTTCGCTCGGGAAAATGGGGCCGCATTCGGGCCGTGGTTTCACACAACGTCGAGAACTGGCAGCCGACGATCGCCGGCACGTGGCGTGATGATCCGCAGCAGAACCCCGGTGGATTTCTCACCGACGCCGGCAGCCACAAGCTCGATCAGCTGTTCTACGTCACCGGCCTGCAACCGCAGGAAGTGTTTGCACGCAGTCAAACTTGCGGCAGTCACGTTGAGATCGTCACCAGCGCGTCAGTGCTGCTGGATAACGATGTCACCGCTACCATCGACTTCATCGGCCATGCACAGTATCTCGGCGAGGATCTGTGCCTGCACTGCGAACACGCGGATCTGATGATCCGTCACGGTGAATTGTGGATCGGTCGTGGTGGGCGTCGTGACCAATTGCCGGTGGATGAGCCCGATTCCAATCCGGTCGCGAGCCTGCTCGATACGATCCTTAATGGGGCCGAAGACCGTTCGCCGCCAGCTGCCGCGCTGCCGGTGTATGACCTGACACAAGCGATGCTGGAATCGAGCCGCTCAGGTTTTCCAGTAACAATCACGGCGAGCGGGGGGACTTACGTCCCCCCGCTCGCCAATCGCCCTAGGTAATGTGCGCGCCGCGGGTTTCGACGTAGACCGCGTACACCGAGGTGCTTGCCGTCATGAAGAGACGGTTGCGTTTGCTGCCGCCGAAGCAGACGTTGCTGCAGATTTCCGGCAGCTTGATCTGACCGATCCGCACGCCTTCCTTCGGTTCGAAGATGTGCACGCCGTCATAACCATCGCCGACCCAGCCCGCACTCGCCCAGATGTTTCCGTCGACATCGCAGCGAATGCCGTCAGCGAACCCGGCCTTGTCCTCACCGTTGATTTCGAGCTTCATCGACGCGAACTCTTTGCCGTTCTCGAGCTTCTTCTCGTCGACGATGTCCCACACCTTGATGTTCTTCGGCGCATCGTCGTAGTGTGACGCGCCGGTGTCGGCGACGTAGAGCTTCTTGTAATCCGGCGAGAAGCACAGCCCGTTCGGTTTGAAGATGTCGTCGGCGACTTTTTGAACTTTCCCCGACTTGCCGTCGATGCGATAGATCGCCTCCTTCTGAAACGGCTGCTTCGAATCGTTCGGGGCTTTGACCCCTTCATAGTTCATCAGGCTGCCATAGCCGGGGTCGGTGAACCACACGTCGCCGTTGGGATGGACCGCCCCGTCATTCGGCGCGTTGAATGGCTTGCCATCGAACTTGTCGGCGAGGACGGTGATGCTGCCGTCGTATTCATAGCGGACCACGCGGCGGTTGCCATGCTCGAAGGAGATCTGCCGTCCCTGATGATCGAACGTGTTGCCGTTGCTGTTACCCGCCGGATGACGGAACGTGCTGACATGGCCGTCGTCTTCGAGCCACCGCAACTGCACGTTGTTCGGGATGTCGCTCCAGAGCAGATATTTGCCCACGCCATTCCACGCCGGACCTTCAGCCCAGAGCATCTGGTCGCTGTGATAGATGCGTTGAATCGGCGTGTTGCCAAGGGCGTACTTCTTGAACCGCGGATCAAGGGTGACGATGTCCGGATCGGGATAGCGAACCGGTTGCGCGTGCGGGCCGAAATCGCGGGCGAGGGCTGAAGCCGCCGACATAGCCATCGCTCCGGCGGCGGTTGCCAGAAAGGCACGGCGGGGCACGGTGAGGTCAGCCGGTGATTCTGCATTCGAGCGAACGTCGGTCATGGTGCGTCCTCAAGTCGATGCGACGGTGAACGGAAGAAAGGAGAAGGGCAGGGTAACAAACCTCCGCGGCGGGGAAAACGCATCAGCAGCGGTAGATTCTGGTGCGGCCGGACGTTTCGGCATTCGAGATGCAGAGTTCTCCCTATCGCCATGAAAAATGAACGTAGATGCGATGTTTTTGTGCATGCGTGCTTCAGGATTGCGCGGTGCTGGTCGTTTTCCAGCGGAAGAACTGATTTTAACGGCGGGGTTCTGATAGGATGCTCTCAGCAGACGGCGAAACTTTTCGCGTGCTGCTAATCCATTCTACAAACCTTCGCCTGTGGAGATGAGTTGTCGTGCAGTCAAGGACGCTGCCATCGATTGCCTTGCGAGAGCCCATGAGTTCGCCTGCTCTGACTGCCTCCCGTTCCGGGTCGACAATCCTGGACGGGATGATTGGACATTCCCCCGCGATGGCCGAGGTTTACCGCCTGACGCATCAGGTGGCCGGCACCCCCGCGACCGTGCTCCTTCTCGGCGAGACCGGCACGGGGAAGGAACTCGTGGCGAAAGCCCTGCACGAGCTGAGCCCGCGCAGTTCCGGCCCGTTTGTCCGCGTGAACTGCGGAGCGCTCAGCGAAAGCCTGCTGGAAAGTGAACTCTTCGGCCACGTGAAAGGGGCGTTCACCAATGCCTTTGAAAATCGGACCGGCCGGTTTGAAGCGGCGCACGGCGGGACGATCTTTCTGGACGAAATCAACTCAATGAGCTTCACGCTGCAGGTGAAACTGCTGCGTGTGTTGCAGGAGCAGGAATTCGAACGCGTCGGGGATTCCAAAACGATCAGCGTTGACTGCCGGATCGTTGCGGCGACCAACCGGGACTTGACCGATGAGATTGAAGCCGGGCGGTTTCGGGAAGACCTTTATTACCGCTTGAACGTCGTGCCGATCTATCTGCCGCCGTTGCGTGAACGGGTCGACGATATTCCGCTGCTGGTGCAGCACTTCACGAAGCGGTATGCAACGACGATGGGCCGGCCGGTGCCCCGGATCGCGGACGAGGTCTTCGCGTTTCTCAAGGCGTACGCGTGGCCGGGAAACGTGCGCGAGCTGCAGAACTACGTCGAACGATCGCTGGTGCTTTGCAATGGCGACACCGTGACGCCCGACCTCTATCCGCCGCATACCCGCGGGTTGACGCCAATCCGTCTCGGACGAGCCAAAGGCGGGACGCTGGAGACGATGTGCAGCGAACTCGTGACTTTAGGAATCACCGAAGCCGGTGAAGATTCTAACGAAGTTCATGACAAGGTGGTGTCCCTCATCGAACGTGAGCTGATTCTGCAGGTGCTGCGATCGTGCCAGGGCATTCAGACCAAAGCCGCGACACGATTGGGCATCAACCGCAACACGCTGCACAAGAAGATCGAGGATTATCGCCTCGAAGGCGAAGCACGGTAGCGGCGATTTCTATAGCGCCTTGACCAGCCTGCAGCGCCAGCAAGGGATTCCGTCTTCCCGCGCAAGAATCCCTTGCTGTCGCTGGGGGCTGGTTATGTTGAACAACTCAATCACGTGCCGCGGCGGTTGCCGAACAGGGCAATGTGATGTCGCGGACAGAAGCGGTAACCGAGTCGCTCCGCGGCGGGCATCAGCCATTCGGCTTTCGCCGCGAGCGTGTCTTGTGTCACACCCTGCGGCATGAGCCACACATGCTCGCCGGGGATCGTGCCCAACTCGTCCAAATACCGACGGACCTCATCCAGATCGGCACGTGTGTCGATGACGAACTTGAGTTGATACGGAAACTCGGCGATCAATCGCCGCAAGACATCAGGGCGAAATTGATCGCGCAGATGACGTGCATGCCATCGCGGATTCGTCTCATCGGGCGCGGAGTTTGAAAGCTTCGGGCTGATCGACATCAGGTCGGCTGCAACGGGGCGGTACACCGTCCCCGCGGTTTCAATCGTGACGATGTGCCCCGCTTCCCGCAGCGCCTGTGACAACGGCACAATGTCGGGCTGCAGCAGCGGCTCGCCCCCCGTCAACACCACATGCTTCACGCCGCACTCGTGTGCTTTTGTCAGCACGTCCTGCCACGGCAGCAAAAAACCTTCGGGCTGCCAGGATGTGTAAGGGGTGTCGCAGAACCAGCAGCGCAGGTTGCAGCCGGTCGTCCGCACGAAGAGAGACCGCTCTCCGGTGTAGAGTCCTTCACCTTGAATCGAATCGAAGAGTTCGGCGATACGCACGGACGATTCACGATCACAACAAAACACTTAGCCCCCCGTTGTCCGCAACGGGGGGCACGCCGTTCATTTTACGAAATGCCCCCGGTTGGGGACAACCGGCGGGTCAAATCGGGGTGTAGACCGTCGGGTCGGCAAGGCCCGCTTCGAGAAATCCCTTGCGGCGCAGCTGGCACGAGTCGCAATGTCCGCAACTGCGGCCTTGTCCGTCGGGATCGTAACAGCTGTGCGTCAAACCGTAATTCACGCCGAGCGACACGCCGCGGCGGATGATCTCGGCTTTCGTCAGGTGAATCAACGGCGTGTGAATGCGGAAGGCGTCCGGGCCTTCCACCCCGGCTTTGGTAGCGAGATTCGCCATCGCTTCAAACGCTGCGATGAACTCCGGGCGGCAATCGGGATAGCCGCTGTAATCGACGGCATTCACCCCGATGAAAATATCGACCGCACCGAGCACTTCGGCCCAGCCGAGCGCGAGTGACAGAAAGACGGTGTTTCGCGCCGGGACATACGTAATCGGAATTCCGGTCGACAGGTCCTCCTCCGCGCGATCCTTCGGAACTTCGATGTCGGATGTCAGCGCGGAGCCGCCGAACGCGCGAAGATCAATCGGGACAACGATCTGCCGCACCACGCCGAGCGCGCGGCCGACCTTGTCTGCGGCTTCGAGCTCGAACCGGTGTCGCTGACCATAATCGAACGAGATCGCGTAGCACTCGTAACCTTCATCGCGCGCCATGGCGAGTGTGGTGGCGGAATCGAGTCCGCCGCTGAGCAGGACGACGGCCCGTCGGGATGAACTTTTCACGAGGCTGGCTTTCGAGCGATGGTCATCAGTTTCTCTCCGAATTCGCGGGCGCTCCACAATGATCGGCCCAGTCCAAAGCCGCTGCGATCTGTCACCGGTTCAATGTCCGCAAAAATGAAGTCTTCGACATGGCGACGGCTGCGGACCACGATTTCTCCGTGGGGATCGATGATATAACTGTCGCCGTAACCCACGCCGTCACTCTTCGTGATGCACTCTTCCTTGCCGAGGGAGACGTTGTTTCCACGAACGAAGTAGACGCTGTTTTCGACGGCCCGAGCCGTGTGATCGGCCCGCACTTTCATGAAGTGGGCGATCAACCCGTCTTTACCGATGTAATTGAAGTGCGGCGAGAAGATCACCTGCGCACCTTGCAAGGCGAGCAGTCGCGCGGGTTCGATGTACCCGCCGTCGGAGCAGATCACCACCCCGAATGTCAGGCCGTTGTGCTGGAACACCGGGAACTCGCGGCCCTGCTTGTGAAACTTCATGTACGCGGAGGACTTGCTGTACGTTCCGAGCAGATGTCCTTTGTGAATGATGGCGGCGGTGTTGTAGAGATCATTTCCACGGAGTTCGTTGAAGCCCACGATGAACATCGCTTCAAAACCGCTGGTCTTACTCAGCACGTCCATCATCTGCGCGGAGTCGACGGCAAAAGCGCCTTGCCGCGCGAGGTCGCCGTCATCAGGATAGCCGGTCAGAAAGCACTCGGGAAAGCAGACGATCTCCACGCGATCGCGATCGGCGCGTTCCAGCCCGGTAATGACTTTCTGCAGGTTCCCGGCGAAGTCGCCGAGTTGTGAATCGAGCTGGTAATGGCCGATGCGCATGTTAGTTCTCCGGTAACGCCATCATACCCACCAACGAAGGGCAACCGTAGCGTCCTGTTGTGTCGCGATGACCGACACTTTCATCGAGGTGCAACTCGCAAAGTAACGCATCGATCAAAATCCGCCGACATATTGGACACCCGATTGGCAACGGATTAGAGTGAGGTCACGCGTACCTTATGCATTCGTAAGACGGCATCACGGAAGGGTCGGTTATGAGGGGAACGTGGTCCACCGGGTTTTTGGTTGGTATTGCCGCAGCATTGGCGACGCCGCTGACGGCGATGGCTGGCGAGGCGGATCTTGAGTTACCCGCGCTCCCGCGCTTCTCTTACGAATGGAACCTGCTTGCCATCGGGATGCTGGTCTGCGTCGGTGGACTGGTCTTCGGTTATCGCAGCTATCAGAAGTTGCGGGCTCTCCCCGTGCATCCGGCGCTGCGGGAAGTTTCCGAGCTGATTTATGCCACCTGTCAGACGTATCTGCGGACCCAGGGGCGGTTGATTCTGCTGCTGGAAGTCGTCATCGGCGCGATCATGGCGTACTACTTCGGCATTCTTGAAGAGAAGCCGTGGTTCGAGGTCGGCGTCATTCTGATCTTCAGTCTGATCGGGATTGCGGGCAGCTATGGCGTGGCCTGGTTCGGTATTCGTGTGAACACGCTCGCCAACAGCCGGGCCGCCTTTGCGGCGCTCCGCGGCAAGCCGTTTCCCGTGTTCGATATCCCGCTGCAGGCCGGGATTTCGATCGGCATGATGCTCATCAGCGTCGAGCTGCTGATGATGCTCGCCGTGCTGCTGCTTGTGCCCCGCCATCTCGCGGGTCCTTGTTTTATCGGCTTTGCCATCGGCGAGTCGCTGGGTGCTTCTGCCTTGCGCATCGCGGGGGGAATCTTCACCAAGATCGCGGACATCGGTGCCGATTTGATGAAGGTCTTCTTCCGCATCAAGGAAGATGACGCGCGCAATCCCGGCGTGATTGCCGACTGCACCGGGGACAACGCCGGCGATTCCGTGGGTCCGACCGCGGACGGCTTTGAAACGTACGGCGTGACCGGGGTCGCGCTCATCACGTTCATCAGCCTCGCGATCCGTGCTCCCGGCGGAGATCCCACCGCAAGTGGAGTGATCCAGTGGCAATTATTGACCTGGCTCTTCGTGCTGAGAGCCCTGATGATTATCACCTCGATGGCGTCGTACTGGATCAACCAGGCGCTGGCAAAGGCATGGTACGGCACAGCCGACCGGATGAACTTCGAAGCGCCCCTTGAAACGTTGGTCTGGCTCACGTCCGCGCTTTCGGTGGCGGTCACCTACGCTGCGTCGTATCTCCTGCTCACGAATCTTCCGGGCGACGGTTCCCTGTGGTGGAAATTGGCGTCGATCATCAGTTGCGGGACCGTGGCGGGCGCGATCATCCCCGCGTTGGTTCGTGTCTTCACATCGACTTCCGCCGCGCATGTGCGGGAAGTGGTCGAGGCGTCCAAAGAAGGGGGCGCGAGCCTGAATGTTCTGTCGGGCCTTGTCGCCGGAAACTTCTCGTGCTTCTGGATCGGCATGGCGATCGTCGGGCTGATGGCCGTGGGTTACAACCTCGGCAGCTGGGGACCGGAAATCCTGATGATTCACCCGCAGGCGGCATCGGTCTTCGCCTTCGGTTTGATCGCGTTCGGCTTTCTCGGCATGGGACCGGTGACCATCGCGGTCGATTCCTACGGCCCGGTGACCGACAACGCGCAGTCGGTGTTTGAACTCTCGATGATTGAATCGAGTCCGTCCGCGGCGAGTGAGATCCAGCGCGATTATGGATTCACACCGAATTATCCGCTTGCCAAGCGCTTCCTCGAAGAGAACGACGGTGCCGGGAACACGTTCAAGGCGACGGCGAAACCGGTGTTGATCGGGACTGCGGTGGTCGGCGCGACGACGCTCATTTTCTCGATCATCATGATGCTCACCAACGGGCTGACCGAGGGCTTGAATGAGCTGTCGATTCTGCACGCTCCGTTTTTGCTGGGATTGATTCTGGGTGGCGCGGTCATTTTCTGGTTCACCGGCGCGTCGATTCAGGCGGTGACGACGGGGGCGTTCCGGGCCGCGGAGTACATCCGCCGACACATTCATCTGGAACCTGACGCGGGCAAAGCTTCGCTCGCGGACAGCCAGAAGGTCGTGCAGATCTGTAC
>DASRYX010000438.1:0-5101 GCA_035686985.1 Planctomycetaceae bacterium
GACGAACGTATCGCCGACGCGCAGCCGGATGCGGTACCACTGCTCCGGCTTGAAGACCTCGTGCGACGCCGTGCTGTTTTCGTTGGCGTAGATCCCGTCGACTGAGGAAAGCCCGATCACGCCGCCGCCCCAGCCGCCGACGACGAAGCTGCAGTAATCCTCTTTGTAGGGGAACACGAGACCACTGAAGAAATCGAGACCGTCGATCCGCTGGGCTTCGAAGGTGATCTCATAATTCACCTTAGGAAGCGGTGCACCGGTGTAGACGATGCCGGTGATGTCCGACCCGCGCTGCATCACGATCTTTCCGTCCATGACGGTCACTTCGCCTTCGCCGCCGAACTCGATCGACTTCCAGTTTGCCAGCGTCTTCCCGTCGAAGAGGGAACGCCATTTGGTTGCGGCGGCGGCTTCATTTTCCTTTGCCGGCGCCGTCTTCTCTTCGGAGGGCGTCGGGACGACGGGCTCCGGGGCCAGCACGGGCGGCATGGTGTTGGAAGAGTCTTCCGGCGCGCCCAGGTCCGGAGTGGGTGCGGAAGCCGGCGGCTTTTGCATCGGCTGCGCGTCACCACCTTTGCAGCCCGGCAGCCACGCCGTCGCTCCCAGCATCAGACCGAACAAGAATCCGCGTTGAAGGACCGGGCTGCCTGGCATCGTTACTCTCCGCATCATCGACATAGTCAGAAAAATGTGCGCCATTGTTGTGCCAGAAACAGTCCGCATTCGCCACTGTTCCCGACAGATCGGAACCGCCTGTACTCGCGCCCAAGTGTCAAGGTGAGGGTTTTCTGAGCTAGGTTTTCGACGTGAGGCGGAAGCGGCCGCCGACGACACGAAGGATCTGTGATGCCCGTTCTCCTGGGCCCCCAACCGAACTCTCTCGACATGGCGATCGCCCAGGGCAACCTGGTCGCGCTGGCCATCGTTTGCCTCTTGCAGTACTCGTACTCGCTCTACCGGATCTCGCGCGTGCGGCGGATCGCGGCGCAGTACCGGGACGAGGTCGATCATCTGTCGCTCGAGATGCTGCAGCTCGAGCGCGAGCGGATGGTCCACCGCCTGGAAAATCAGATTCTGCGCGAAGTGCTCACGCAGACGCAGTGTCGTAAGGCCTTGCATGTTCTGCTGAAACGTTATGTTCCCAACCCCGAAGACGCCTTTGCGGCGTTCATTCTGTTCGACGCAATCAACGATCCGATTACGCATGCCCGCGGATTGCATGGCGATTCCATCGAATCGCTGGTCGTTCCTGAAGACGTTCGCGAACAATTGCGGCAACACGGGGCCGTGCTGTGGGAAACGCCGACGCCTGGCAACTGCCCACTTGTTGGTTCGCTTCATTCGGCCGACCGTCGGAAGGTTCGTTTTCTTGCTGCCGTGGCCGCGAAAGATGAACGTGGCTTGCTCGGCGTGATGGTGACGTCGGCTCTACTGCCGTTCGGAACAAATCGCGTCGAGCAGATCGAGCTCTCCACGCGATTAATGCAGGCGATTGCGCCCAACTTGCGGCAGACGCTTGAACTCGAACAGCAGACATCGCAACTGCAGTGCACGCGCGAAATGCTCGAACTCCGTTCGATTATCGATTCACGCTTCGATCAGCCGATGCGGATGATTGAGGCCTTCCTCACACGGTTGTGCGACCTTGTGCGCGGAGACGCCGTGCGGTTGTTTCTGCACACGCGCGATCCGGATGAAGAGCTGCGGTCTGCGTTCCGGACCGGGGTTCATCTTCAAGCGGGGGTGATGGAACCCTGGCTCGAGCATGAAGAACGGCTCGCCCGTTGTGGCAACACCGCGGCGTGTCTATTGTCGTTTGATCGCCCACAGCTGCTGCAGATCGGTGTGGATTCCCTGATCGGCTCGGCGATGACGGCGCCGGTCATCCAGAACGGCACGATCATCGGCATCGTCTGTGTCACGCGAAAATCCGCGGACCGACCGACCGCCGCTCATCGACAATTGCTCGTGTGGTCTGCGGAAACGTTGTCACACTCAATCGCGCGGGCACTCAGTGTCATGGCGATTGAACGCCAGGCACGTCAGGATGGTCTCACAGAATTGGCGAACCGCCGGACGTTCGAGGCGCAGCTCGCGCGAGAGTTCAGTGCGATCCGCAAAGGAACGCTCGCCGATCTGTCACTGCTGCTGCTGGACCTCGACCGGTTCAAGACAATCAACGATCTTCACGGTCATCAGGGCGGAGACGAAGTCCTGCGGGCCGCAGCACGGATTCTGCGCGACCTGCAATCCCGCCATTCAGCCTTGGCGAAATCGATGGCCGCCCGCTACGGCGGGGAAGAACTGGCGTTGATTCTTCCGGGATTGAATCAGGAACAGGCGATCGAAGTGGCGGAAGAATATCGCGCGGCACTGGAACGTCAGGTGATCCAGCACCACGCCGTCGGAATCCACGTGACCGTGAGCATTGGCGTGGCGTCCTTTCCGCAGCACGGACATCAGCCCGATGATCTGATCGCCGCGGCGGATACCGCGCTGTATCGCGCCAAAGACTGCGGCCGCAACCGGGTCGAGTGCGGGCCGCCGGAAGCCGTTTTACGCTAGCCGCCGCATCATTGCCGCTTTAGCGTCAAGGATTTCAGATCCATCAGCGCCGGCAGCGGACGTTGCGCCGGACGCAGCGTCAAACGACGCGGACCGGCTTCCAGTTCGACCGTGCCAATCTTGGTGCGTTGATAATCGTTCCACCCGCCTGTCGCCGACACCGGGTGACTGAGCGTGGAACGTCCACCGGAGAGGACCAGGCGATGCCCCGCCGCGGCGGCGTCGCACGCCCATTCGAGCTCGACGGTGTACCTCCCCGGTTGAGGCACATCGACGGTCCACACGACAAAGTCGTCAGCGCTGCTCCACCAGCCGAGATTGCCGTGCTGTTCTTCCAGTACGATGGTCGGACCGTAGATTTCGCACGTCGCGGGGGTCAGCGTGAAGGAACCGTCCTCACCCGGTGTGACGCGCTTCGGTTCATTCCCGGCGAACGTCTTACGGGCTGGCAACGGCACATTGCCACGGATGAACGTCACGAGGTCCGCCAGCGCGGCCGGTGAAAGTTCCTTTTCGAGACCTTCCGGCATCAGCGATTTGTTGACCGCGACCAGTTCGTCGATTTCGTTTCGCAGCAGCGTCGTCGATTTCCCTTCCGCAGCCAACAGGGTCACACTCGTCGCCGATTCCGTGCTGATCAACCCGGCGACGGTTTGCCCACTGTTGGTCACCGCATTGAACTGCAGGAATTTTGATTCCACGGCGCGGTTCGGATCGAGCACCGCCGTGGTGATCGCTGCCACGCTTTTATCGGTGAGCGATGCGAGATCCGGGCCCACCGCGTGGCCGGTCTCGCCAAGCTTGTGACACTGCGCACAGCGCCTCGCAAACAATTCTTTTCCTGCCGCGGCATTCCCAGTCTCCGGCATCGTGCGCAGATAGCCCGCCACAACTTCATTGCGATTGGCCGCATCCGCGCGCTTCAGCACCCGCTCCGCGTCCTGCCGGATTTTGCTGTCGCGATGCGATCGCAGAAATTGTTCAGTTTCGGGATCAATATCCGCCGGCGTGAGTTCTCTCGCCTCAACTGCATTCAATAGCGCCGCCGCGACTGCCGCGCGGCCGAGCAACTCCTGCCGCGCCGTGGGCCGCAGTGCCGGTGACAACTTCGGCCAATCGACCACAATCTGCTCCGCAGTCGCCGTCGCCTTCAACCGCCCCGCCAACTCCATCGCCGCCCGCTGCACTTCAATCGGTTGGATGGGTTTCAACCAATCAAGTGAGAACTCAGGATTCGCGTTGGTCTGCCCATATACTCGTATGGCCGTCGCTCGCAACGGTGGCGACACTTTCGAGTCGTCGATCAATGGATGCAACCGGGCCAGCCATTTCTTCCACAACTCCGCGAGTTGCGGCTGTTCGGTACTTACAGATGCGAGCCAGGCATCCCAGGAAGTGTTGCTACGGCGTTGGGTCTTCAACCAGATGTCAATTGCGGACCAGCACCACGACCGAGTGTCTGTTGGGCTTTCGGAAAGGATCAATTGTGCGAATGAGTTGAGAGCGTCTAATTCATTCATCGCCACGGCATTCGTCAGCAGAGGCTCAATAGTTGGATGCCCCTCCTGCTTGAACTCCCGACCCGGCGCATAAAGCATCAGTGAAACGATTCGAGAAAGGTTTTCTTCGTTCACTGAAGAAAGTGCCATGGCACGAATATAGGGGTCGTCCGTTGTCCTCATCAGGTCTGCAAGGGCTGTTATTGAATCTTTGCTGGACGATTTCCCGAGGGTTCCCGCGAGTTGCAATTGCACCCAAGGATGGGGATTGGACATCAGTTTCGCGAGATTGTTGTCGAGAACGCGGTAAGATTCAGGACGCGTTCCAAACAATCGAATCGCATTGGAAAGAACACCGGGGTGTTTATCGTGGAGCCCCGTCATGAGCACCCCTGATGAAGGAACGCCCAGATGACAAATCGTGGAAAACGCCTGTACTCGCGCTTCCGGTCGTTTTGATGTCGCAGCGATCGTCATGAGCTGCCCCATGCACGAGGCGTAGATCGGGTTATCACGAGGCATCACGCTCAATTGCTGAATCACTAACTGCTGCGCCATATCACGTTGCCAACGATTCGGTGTATCCATCGCGGTGACGAGTTCCACATCGCTGAGTTTGTCCAGGCGCGGCGGTGGTTTCGGTTTGTTGCCGATCGGGGCGACGCGCCATAAGCGGCCTTTGTCGTCGCCGGCGCGGACGTTGAGTTTTTCCTGCCATTCCTGCGGGATCCATTGCGGGTGTTCGATCACCAGCCGGTACATGTCCGCGATCCACAACGCTCCGTCCGGCCCCACCCGCAACTGCGTCGGCCGGAACCAGTTGTCGGTCGACGCGAGAAATTCCGACTGCTGCTCGTCGGGTAAACGCCGACTGCGAAACGTCACGCCGTCGGGCTCCATGATTTCGCAGTGGACGAGGTTGTGGACGGGTTCGCTGACGAACGAAAGCTGAGAGTCGAGAGTCGAGAGTCGAGAGCCAGACGGGTCGGCGGCTTCTTCTCTGGCTCTCGACTCTTGTCTCTCGACTCTTAGCTCCC
>DASRYX010000439.1:0-4777 GCA_035686985.1 Planctomycetaceae bacterium
GAAAGTTGTCTTCGCGGCGACTGATTTCTCTGACGCAAGCCTGAAAGCCACGCAGCACGCGGCGGAAGTCGCGCAGCTGGCGAACGCCGAGCTGCACCTGCTGCATGTCGTTGATGCGGGCGATTTTCCCGAAGGCGAGGGTTCGCCACTCAGTCCCCGGTCGGCACTCGAGCAGAAAATCACCGCGGAGGCGAACAAGCGCTTGGATGCCGCCCGGGAACTCATCTCCTCGCGAAACCTGACGATAAGGACGCACCTGGCGTGGGGCACGCCCTGGCAACAGATCGTCGCGACGGCGGAGTCGCTATCGGCGGATCTGATCGTCCTGGGCACGATCGGCCGCACCGGACTTCAGGGGCTGCTGGTGGGGAATACCGCCGAACGCGTTCTGGATCACAGCCCCTGCGGCGTCTTGACTGTCAAGCCGGACGGCTATGTGTCACCGGTCGATCCCAGTTCCCGGCCGCAGTCCTGACATCCAGATGCGGGACTCGCATTTCGTCTGTTGCGTTCAGTCAGTAAAACCTCGTCTTGCAGCAGAATTCGCCGGTCTGTACAACCCTCGCCGGTCTGTTAGTCCTACTTGCGTCCGGGGAGTGCGCGGATGTTGACGGTGTCCTGGTGGCGAAACGCTCTGTATCCGCGTCCGGAACAACATGACCCGCTCACCCATTTTTTGGCGGCGATGGAACGGGAACTCCGCCCGGACATGACCGTCCTCGACATCGGCGCGGGAGCCGGTGAACTCAACGGCTACAACTATCGCGGCCGGGTGAAGCGCGTCGTCGGCGTTGATCTCGACCCGCGCGTCACAGAAAACCCGCTGCTGGATCACGGCGTCGTCGGCAGTGCTTACGAATTGCCGTTCCCGGACAACTCGTTTGATCTCGCGTTCTGCATCTATGTGCTCGAACATATCGACAAGGCCCAATGCTTTGCCGATGAAGTCGCGCGGGTGCTGAAGCCGGGCGGCGTCTTTCTCTGCCTGACGCCGAACCGATTCCACTATGTGCCGCTGATCGCGTCGATGACGCCGCACAGTTTTCATGAATGGTTCAACCGCCGGCGTGGCCGCGCGGATGAAGATACGTTCCCAACGTGTTATCGTCTCAACAGCCGGGGCGACATGCGCCGCCATTTCTCGACCGCCGGGTTCAGCCAGTGCGATATGGAGATGGTGGAAGCGCCGCCGAATTACCTGATGTTTTCCGTGCCGACGTTCCTCGCCGGGGCGGCGTACCAACGGGTTGTGGGCAGCAGTCGCTTGCTCCAGGACCTGCGGGTCAACATCATTGGACGTTTTGAGAAAGCGCAGTCCGACGCGGGGGCGGTTCGGAAGGCGGCCTAGTCACACTGCCCTGCGAACAGACTGAGCGAAAGCAGACGGATGAGGATCTCGGAGTGTTATGCCGGCGGCCGGTTCGGGCTGTCGATTGAGATCTTCCCGCCGAAGACTGCCGACGGTGATACCGCGCTGCGGCAAACGCTCGCGGAACTCGCCCCGTACGCTCCCGATTTTATCTCGTGCACCTACGGCGCGGGTGGCTCGACCAGTAAACGCACGGTCGAATGGTGCCAGGAAATCCAGCAGAAATACGGCCGGAGTGCCACCGCGCACTTCACGTGCGTGGGAAGTTCCCGCGAAGAACTGGTCGACTGGCTGCAGTTCGCCAAAACCGCCGGCATTGGCAACATCATGGCGTTGCGCGGTGATCCGCCCGCGGGGCAAACCGACTTCAAGCCCGCCGCCGGCGGTTTGAGTTACGCCAACGAGTTGGTCGCGCTGATTCGTTCACACTTCCCCGAGATGGGCATCGGTGTCGGTGGATATCCGGAAAAACATCCGCAAGCGCCGTCGATGGACGCGGACTTGCAGAATCTCAAGCGGAAGATTGATGCGGGTGCTGACGGCATCTTCACACAGTTGTTCTACGACAATGCGGCTTACTTCCGGTTCCGCGAAGCGTGTCGGCGTTTAGGCATCAGCGTCCCGCTCGTGCCGGGGATCATGCCGATCACCGAATTTGCGCGCATCCAACGCATTGCGCAACTTTCAGGTGCATCGATCCCCGCGAAACTGGCGTCGCGTCTGGAAGCGGTGAAAGAGGACAAACCCGCACAGTTCGCGATCGGGGTCGAGTTCGCGATTGCTCAATGTCGCGAACTGATCGATCAGGGAGCGCCGGGATTGCATCTCTACGCGCTGAACAAATCACACGCGTGTAAGCAGATTCTCGACGCGCTCGAGATCAATCGTGCCTGATCGCGCACAGAAGCCCAGGGTCTGCTAACCCTGGGTCTCTGAAATCGCTCTCGGGAAAAAGAAGAACCCACGGTTAAGAAACCGTGGGCTTCATCGTGTCGTCTCAACAGCGCGGCAATTACTTGGCGGCGTTCTTCAGCAGTTGTTCGATGACCGTCGCCTGGTTGCGGAACCGCAGGGCGTGGAATTCCCACGTGCGTCGCTTGGGTTCGCTGCCGGCGACCTTCGCGAGCCGCTTGTATTTCTCGGCGAGGGCCAACTTTACCTGCCGCTTGAGTTCGAGTGATTTCGCCATGATCGGTCGGGCCTGCTCGTCGTAACTGATGATGATTCTTACGTTTGCGGCGGCACGAACGTCATCCGCGGCCGCAGGAATCCCAGAGTATAGTGGCGACGCCGACTTTCAGCAAGCGTTCCAGACGACACACCCGATCCGCGATTGCCCGGCGAAAACGGAATCATCACACTGGCAGCAGACGGATCTGGTGCTAGGATCCCGTGCGTCGAACAGCAAGGAACAACTTCATGGCGACCTATCAGAAGCACGGCATCCGCTTTGAATACCCGACGGAATGGACCCTGACCGACGAAGAACAGGGCGAAACCGTCAATGTGCATGTCCAGACGCCCGGTCTCGCGTTCTGGACGCTCACCCTGCTCCCCTCAACCACCAGCGTTGCCGAAGTCGTCGACGCCACGGTCGAAGCGTTCGAGCAGGAATATGAACAGGTCGACCGCTACGATCGCGGCGTCGAATTCGACGGCATCCGCACCGCCGGCTGTGATCTCGATTTCGTCTGCCTCGATCTGGTGAACTCAGCCTGCGTGCGGGCGATTGCCCTCGCGGAGACAACCGCGCTCGTGCTCTTCCAAGGCGAGGACCGAGAATGGGATCTCTACCGCGAATCTTTTGAAAGTATGACGGCAAGTCTACTGGTCGATGCGGCAACGCTGGGAACGCATTCCGAGTGAACCCCTGCCCGGTTCTTCATCGTTCGTGATGAGGGAATCAGCAATGAATGCGACTCGGACTTCAATTCGGCGTTGACAGAGTCCTCTTTTTGCGGGAGTTTCCATCGCGCGCCGCAGGCTGGCCTGTTTTTTGCTCAACGGCGGCGGCATTCAGTGCGTCCATCCCTCTGCAAAACTGACCGAGACGAAGGCCCCTCTGCCCATGAAAACCTTCGTGAAGACGGCGTTTGACGAATATCAGGACGGCACCGTCGCCCGGCACCCCTTACTCGCCAATCGCCTGGAAAAGTTCTCGACGCAGAATCTGTCCGAGCGGCAACTTGTCGCGGAAACCCGTCTGCGCGAGCGCGGCATCACCTTCGCCGTGTATGGTCACGCTGATGGAACCGAAAAGGTCTGGCCGTTCGATGTCGTCCCGCGCCCAATCGCCGGCGACGAATGGACGAGGGTCGAAGCGGGGTTGAAGCAGCGGATTCGCGCGCTCAATCTGTTTCTCGACGACATCTACGGTGCGCAGCACATTCTGAACGATGGCATTGTGCCGCGAGAACTGGTGCTGTCGGCGAAAACATACCGCCCGCAGATGCAGGGCTTCCGACCGCCCAAAGGCGTCTGGACTCACGTCACCGGGACCGACCTCATCCGTCACAGCGACGGCAAGATTTATGTGCTCGAAGACAATCTGCGGTGTCCGTCAGGAGTATCCTACGTCCTCGAAAACCGCGAGCTGATGAAACGTGTGTTGCCAGAGGTCTTCCTCGGGTCCTCCATCGCCCCGGTGGAAGATTATGGCGAGCGGTTGCTCACCGCGTTACAGCAGACCTGCCCGGACGGTTGTGACAAGCCGGTCGCCGTGCTGCTGACGCCGGGCGTGTACAACTCCGCGTACTTCGAACATTGTTTCCTCGCGCAGCAGATGGGCATCGAGCTTGTCTGCGGCTCCGATCTGGTCGTCGTCGACGGCCATGTCCGGATGCTGACGACGCGCGGGTCGACACGCGTCGATGTGATCTACCGGCGGATCGATGACGATTTCCTCGATCCGAAATGCTTCCGTGCTGACTCTGCGCTCGGTGTGCCCGGTTTGATGGACGTCTACAAAGCCGGCCGTGTGACGCTGGCGAATGCCCCGGGGACTGGTGTTGCCGATGACAAAGCGGTTTACGCGTGGGTCCCGCAGATCATCAAGTATTATCTCAGTGAGGACGCGATCCTCGAGAACGTGCCGACGTATGTCTGCTCGGATCCGGAACACTGCGAGTATGTGCTGTCGCATCTCGATGAGCTGGTGGTGAAGCCGACGAATGAATCGGGCGGTTACGGCATCGTGATGGGACCGAGAGCCACGACGGCGGAACTGCAGGCTTGTGCGGCACAGATCCGGGAGAACCCGCGGAACTACATCGCGCAGCCGATGATGATGCTCTCCACAGTTCCCACGGTGCTGGACAGCAAGCTCTCCCCGCGGCATGTCGACCTGCGGCCGTTCATTCTCTACGGCGAAGATGTCTTCGTGTTGCCCGGCGGATTGACGCGCGTCGC
>DASRYX010000440.1:0-24900 GCA_035686985.1 Planctomycetaceae bacterium
AATGTCCAACGCCGCTCCGGAAGCGTTTTCGTTTCAGGCTGAGATCTCGCAGCTGCTGCACATTCTTTCGCATTCGCTGTATCAGAACCGTGAGATCGCGCTGCGGGAACTGATCTCGAATGCGTCCGACGCGCTCAACAAGCTCCGCCATGTGCAGCTGACGCAGGAGCAATACCGCGACGAACAGCCGCTGCAGATCACTCTCGTCCCGAACAAGGATGCGCGGACGCTCACGATTCAGGACAACGGCGTCGGTCTCACGCGCGACGAATTGATTCAGAACCTCGGCACCATCGCCCACAGTGGCTCGAAAGAGTTCTTGACCAAGCTCGCGGACAACGCGAAGGGCGATCTCTCGCTGATCGGACAGTTCGGCGTCGGCTTCTACTCAGCGTTCATGCTCGCCGACAAAGTGGAAGTGGTCACGCGGTCGTACCAGGAACAGACCGGCTGGAAGTGGGAAAGCGACGGCAGCGGCCGCTTCACCATCGAGCCGGTGGAAGGCGACACGCCGCGCGGCGCGCAGATCCGGCTGCATCTCAAAGCCGATCTCGAGGAGTTCCTCGAACCGCATCGACTGAAAGGCATCGTCCGGCGGTATTCCACGTTCGTGCCCTATCCGGTGCAACTCGAAGGGGAACAACTCAACAGCCAGAGTCCCATCTGGGTCGAGCCGAAGAGCCAGGTGACGCCCGAGCAATACGAGGGGTTCTATCAGTGGCTGTCTCACCGCAGCACGGAAAAGCCGCTGTGGCATCTGCACCTCGCGGCCGATTCGCCGCTGCAGTTCCAGGCGATTTTGTACTGTCCCGCGAGCAATATGGAGCTCCTCGGCTTCGGCCGCGTGGAGCACGGCATCCATCTCTGCGCGAAGCGGATCCTTGTCCAGCCGGACAACAACGATCTGCTGCCGGAGTATCTGCATTTCCTCTACGGTCTCGTGGATTCCGCGGACCTGCCACTGAACGTGTCGCGTGAGACGCTGCAGGATCATCAGATCATCCCGAAGCTGAAGCGCGTGCTGACGAAGAAGGTGCTCGATCACCTCGCCGATCTCGCGCAGGAACAGCCTGAGCAGTACCGCAAGTTCATCGATCAGTTCGGCTCGATTCTCCGCACGGGGGTGAACAGCGATTGGGACAACCGTGAAAAAATCGCCACGCTGCTGCGGTTCCACAGCACCTTCGGCGACGACCGCACCGCGGTGATCTCGCTGGATGATTACCTCAAGCGCGCTGCGGAAGGCCAGACGCAGATCTATTATCTGACCGGGCTGCAGCGCGATGCGCTCGCCAATCACCCGCGACTGGCGGCGTTCCGCAAACGGAATCTCGAAGTGCTGCTGCTTGATGATCCTGTTGATGAATACGCGCTCGCGCAGCTCGGCGAGTACAAGGAAAAGAAGCTCGTCTCGATCGACTCCGCCGACGTCGCCTTCCCGTCCTCAACCGACCCGGCCGACGAGAACCTGCCTGAGGTGCCGAAGGAATTGCCGCGGGTGGTCGAACTGTTCCGTGGGGCCCTGGAAGACAAGGTCACCGAGGTGAAGGAGACGTCGCGGCTGACCGACGCGCCCTGCACGCTGACGAATCCCGAGGGAGGCTACAGCCGGTTACTGCAGACGGTGATCAGCCAGCAGATGAAAGAGTTTCCGCGGTCCAAGCCGATTCTTGAGGTCAACCCGCGGGCGGCGCTGATCCGGCGGCTCGCCGAGTTGTCGGTGAATCCGGCGAATGACGATTTCATCCGCGACTGCGCCCAGCAGCTCTTCGCCGGGGCGCAGCTGCTCGACGGCCTTAATCCCGATCCGCAGGACACCGCCGCCCGGATGCAGCGCTTTATGGAAGACCTCGCGCAGACGAAATCGTCGATCATCGTGTGACGATCGCAGAAAACGATGTTGCCAAAACGCAACATCGTCGGCACACGTCGCGGCATTTGTGGCGAAATCGACCCGAAATGCCACAGATTTGTGGTGCAGGCTCGGGCGGATGGTAGAACTTGAGCGGGGCGCGAACCGAATTCACTGTTCGCGCCCCGTCATAACCGCTACCACCGTTCTTACTGTACCGAGCCGAGCGATGTCGCTGTGGTCGCAGTTCCGCCGTTCGTCGTCCGCCCTGCTCGGACGGGCCGTGCACATCACTGATGTGAGCAAATCGGTTTCGCGGACCGTCTCGCGGACAGGGCTATTTCTCAAAAAGCAGCTGTGGGTTTTTCCGCTCATTGCGTCCACGATTCTGGCCCTCGTCGGATTGACCACGCGGACGGCGATTGAATCGATGATGCGGGACAATCTGCGTTCGCAGCTGGAAACGCTGCTGGACGTCGAAACCGCGATGCTGGAGTCATGGGTCAAGGTCCAGACGGCGAACGCTTCCAGTGAAGCCAACAGCCCGACCATTCGCGCTCACATTTATCAGCTTCTCGACGCCGTCGACCCCACAAATCCGCAACCGGTCGCGCTGACGTCGTTGCCGTTACATGCCCAACTGCAGAAAGACCTGGCGCCGGCGTTGTCCGCGGGGGATTACTTCGGCTACTTCGTAGCCGATAAGTCGAAACGCATTCTCTCTTCATCCGTGCCCGATATCATCGGCCAGCAGAACATCCCGGAGTATGACGCCGCGATTTCCAAGGCACTGGAAGGCGAGCCCGGGATCTCGGTCCCGTATGCCAGCGTTACGATGATGCGGGACGACTCGGGAAGAATCCGCACCGGTGTTCCCACGATGTTCGTCTGCGCGCCGGTGCGAGACGCCAGCTTTCAAGTGGTGGCTGTTCTCGCGCTTCGCATCCGTCCGGATCGGGAATTCACCCGGATCATGCAGCTTGGTCGCTTCGGCATGACTGGTGAAACTTACGCCTTCGATGAGCACGGCCGGATGGTGTCCAACAGCCGGTTTGATGACCAGTTGATCCTGCTCGGGCTGCTGAATGATGAGGAAGGAGCTCAGTCCATCCTGCGGTTAACGCTGCGTGATCCGGGCGGTGACCTCTCCGCCGGGTTTCGCCCGTCGAAGCGGCGTCATGAATTGCCGCTGACGAAGATGGCCAAGTCCGCGGTCGCCGGCGAGGACGGCATCGACGTCAACGGCTATCGCGACTACCGCGGAGTCAGCGTGGTAGGAGCGTGGAAGTGGTTGCCGCGTTATCGCATGGGTCTGGCGACGGAGATGGACAGCGTCGAGGCGTTCCGCCCGCTGGTGTTTCTGCGCTATGTTTTCTGGGGCCTGTTCATTCTGTCCTGCCTGGCGGCGGCGGCCGTGTTTGCCTTCTCGGTAATGAATGCCCGACTGCAGCGTGAGGCCCAAAAAGCCGCGGTGGCCGCGAAGAAATTGGGACAGTATCGCCTGGAAGAAAAGCTCGGCTCCGGCGGCATGGGGATCGTCTACCGGGGTTACCACGCGATTCTGCGACGACCCACGGCGATCAAGATGCTGCACGTGGAGAAGGTCAACGAAACCTCGATCGAACGCTTCGAGCGTGAGGTGCAGATCACCTGCCAGTTGAACAATCCGCACACTGTGGCGGTGTATGACTTCGGCCGCACTGACGAAGGCGTGTTCTACTATGCGATGGAATATCTCGACGGCATCGATCTGCAGTCGCTGGTCGACAAGTACGGCGCGTTGCCCGAAGCACGGGTGATCCACATCCTGCAGCAGATCTGCGGCTCGCTGTATGAAGCGCATCTCCTGGGGCTGGTCCACCGGGACATCAAGCCCGCGAACATCATGCTCAATCGGCGCGGTGGTGAACCCGATGTGGTGAAGGTGCTCGACTTCGGGCTGGTGAAGGCGCTCGATGAAGGCCAGCAGGCGAGTCTCACCGCGGCGAACGGATTGACCGGGACACCGCTGTATATGTCGCCCGAGGCTATTCAATCGCCGAACGCCGTCGACGCCCGCAGCGACTTGTACGCCGTGGGTGCGACCGGCTATTTCCTGCTGACCGGGAAGCCGGTGTTCGATGCATCGAACATCGTAGAGCTGTGTCAGCAGCACGTCGACAAGCTGCCGGACCCGCCGTCACATCGAACGAGCAACCCGATCTCGCCGGATCTCGAAGGTTTGCTGCTGGCGTGTCTGGAGAAATCGCGCGCGAAGCGTCCGCAGACCGCTCGCGAGTTGGCGCTGCGACTCGAGCGCTGCGCGGCCGGAACGTCATGGTCGATCGAAGAAGCGGAAACGTGGTGGAGCCGTCACGAACGCGGCGCGCCGACGGCGAGTGAATCGACCGTCTCGGACGCTGCGAAATCCTCTGGCGCGTATGACCGGACGTATGTCGCCAATCACGGCGATGAATGACTACCGCCGCTTCACGACTTCGACTTGATACAGCTTCGGCCAGTTCTTGCCGGTGACATAAAGCTGCTTCTTGTCCGCGTCGTAGGCAATGCCGTTGAGGACATGTTCGCGGCTGGGGCGTTGCCGTGCTGGATAGAGCGCCGAGAGATCGATCCAGCCGAGGACTTCGCCGGTCTTGGGCGAGATGCGGACAATCCGGTCGGAGTACCAGATGTTCGCGTAGATTTCTCCGTCGACGTACTCGAGTTCGTTGAGCTGGTCCACCGGTCCGGTTGCAGTGTGAACCTGAACGCGTCGCGTCACTTCGAGGGTTTCGAGTGAAAGAAAGCGCAGCGTGGCCGTGCCGTCGCTGAGAATCAGCTCTTTGCCGTCGGAGGTCAGTCCCCAGCCTTCGCCAGAGTAGCGGAACGAGGATTCCGCCGTCATCGACTCCCGGTCATAGACGATCCCGAGGCGATTTTTCCACGTGAGCTGATAGATCTTGTTGCCAGCGACCGCGATGCCTTCGCCGAAATAATCCTGATTCAGCGGCACCATCCGCTGGACTTTGCCGGTCTTGAGATCGACTTGCCGGAGACTCGAAGCGCCGAAGGTGCCGGTCCCTTCATACAGCACGCCGTCGGCGATCACGAGGCCTTGCGAGAACGCTTCCGGATCATGCGGATAGGAGGCGATCACGCGGACGGTGTCGACGGGCAGCGTGCTCTTGCGGGGCAACGCTGCAGCGAGTCCGACCGCCGCAATGACGGTCACCACGGCACCCGTAATCCAGATTCGTCGCGTCATGAATCAACGTAGGTCAGGCTGTGCCTGACATCTTTCGGTCTCGAGATCGAACGAGAGAAGTCAGGCACAGCCTGACCTACGAATACTGTGACATGACGTGGGAATGGCGTCCAGACGAAAGAAGAAAACCCAGCCATCGCCATGACTGGGCTTCTTGAGGTTATCTCACGATCATGCGCGATCGTTACATGATCGCTTTGATTTTGGCGAGGAAGTCCGCGTTGGTCGGGAACTTGCCCAGCGTTTTAATCAGCTGTTCCATCGCTTCCACAGGTTGCAGCGAAACCAGACTGCGGCGGAGCAGCGTCACCCCTTCCAACACTTCTGGCGAGAGGATTTTCTCTTCGCGACGCGTGCCGGACTTGGTGATGTCGATGGCGGGCCAGATGCGGCGATCGGCGAGGTCGCGGCTGAGCACCATTTCCATATTGCCCGTGCCTTTGAACTCCTGGAAGATCGCGTCGTCCATGCGGCTGCCGGTGTCGATCAGCGCGGTTCCCACCACGGTGAGCGAGCCCCCTTCTTCGAACTGACGCGCGAGGCCGAACATCTTCTTCGGGATGTCCATCGCGCGGATGTCGAGACCGCCGGTACCGGTGCGGCCCGAGTTGCTCCATTTGTTGAACGCCCGCGCGGTGCGGGTAATGCTGTCGAGCAGCAGGAACACATCGCGGCCCGATTCCGTCATGCGTTTGGCCCGTTCAAAAACCAACTGGCTCACGCGGATGTGACTTTCGACTTCGCGGTCCAGCGACGAGGCGATCACTTCGCCCCGCACGCGGCGTTTCATCTCGGTGACTTCTTCCGGCCGCTCATCGATCAGCAGTACAATGAGGTACACCTCGGGATGATTCTTGCTGACCGAGTCGGCAATTTCCTGCAGCAGAATCGTCTTGCCTGACCGGGGTGGAGCCACGAGCAGCGCCCGTTGTCCCTTGCCAATCGGTGTCAGGAGATCCATCACCCGCATGGTCACGGGCTGGGTCCCGGTTTCCAGCTTGATCTGCTGGTACGGAGTGATGGGCGTCAGCTCTTCGAAGCTGCGCATCTGCTTGTATTCGTCCGGCGCTTTGCCTTCAATCGTATCAATCTGCTTGAGCCGCGGACCCTGTCCCCGACCGCCGGCGACCATTTCCCCGGTGATCAGCAGGCCTTCCCGCAGGCTGAATTTTTCAATGAGCGAGCTGGAGACGAACGGGTCGGTCTCCTGGGAAAAGTAGCCCGCCTTCTGATCACGCAGGAAGCCGTAACCCTTCGGATGGAGTTCGAGAATGCCCTGCACCGGTGTGGCAGGACCTTCCGGACCACGGGGTTCACGCGGTTCGTTCGAATAGCCTTGTTGATTACCGTAGCCGCGTTGCGGCGGGCCGTGGCGACGTGGGCCGCCATGTTGCGGCGGGCCCTGACGGAAGCGGCCCTGTTGTTGGTGCCGTGGTCCGCCACCTTGTTGATAGCGCGGTCCGCCACCACCTTGATGACCGCCACCGGGTTGACCACCGTGCTGGCCACCGCCTTGTTGACCACCGCCCTGCGGGCCACCTTCGTAACCGCGACCACGACGACGACGGCGACGGCGTTGCTGAAAGCTATCGCCCCCTTCCTGACCAGGTTCGCCGGATCCGCCGCCCTGATTCGGGGCAAACTCCCCGCCACCGCCATCAGCATCGGAATGACCGGTCGAGTTTCCATTCAGCACTTCGCCGCCGAAATCATCGGCGGGTGTTTCCGGACGGACTTCCCGGGCACGGGGCGCTTCCGGAGCCGACTCGTAATAGACGGCTCCCGCCCGGACAGGACCGTCCGCCTCATCGGCCGGTGCGGATGGTTCCGCCGCCGGACGGCTTGCCGCGCGGCTGCGCGGCGGACGACCGCGGCGTGGGGGAGGCGGCGCGGCTTCAAAGTCCATGTCCGCTTCGGTCGGCGGACGGCTGAATTCTTCGCGAGCAGCGGCGGCTTCCCCGAGCGCGTCGTCAATGGCGCGGGGCAGCGGTCGCGACGCCACTTCGGGGGTCACGTCCATCGGGCTGCCCACTTCGGGAGCATCGGCTTCCGCAACTTTGCGACGGCGAGGGGCGCGCTTCGGCGTGCTCGAACCCTTTTCTGACATAAACTCGTTCCGTATTCGACAGTGTGTGGTGGAGTGGGCGGCGATTAGTGCCAAAAGCCCGAAGAAGGGGGGCGACGATCGGCCAGATCGCCAAAGAGGTTCACGGCACAGAAGCGGAAGTGCGGATGGCGACCGGAGGCGCGGGCAGTCGGGAAAGCCTTCGAGGACCGGGCACTGCCCTGTCGTCGTCCGCCGACCATTCCACTCCGACGCTCACCAAAACGAGCCAAGACCGCAATTCCCACAGGGATCAATTCCACGAGCGGGCGACGAATCCTCAACAACCGCGTGGCAAACAAGAGTTCGTCCGGCAAGTTTCGGGGACGTTCCCCCAGAACGCGGGTCGGAATCGTTCCACCGAACAGAGGTCACAGGCGGGAAGCCGTGAAACCGAAAAACCCGGATGAATCCTGTTCTGAACACGTACTGGAACGCGGTTGAACAGCTGAGAGACGACATTCCCGCACTTCGACAAAAGCACGGAACTCGAAACATCAGCGATTCTTACGTCGCTTTACGCCGTCTGAGCGACACACGCCGAGCGGTGGTGGGTCTCAATGAGAACCACCGGAAAACCATCCGTATCGCTCAATCATCGATTCTTCCGTAGAGCGATTTCCCATCGCTGGAGATCACATTTTCAGGCGGATTCTGCGTCTGCTTCCCGGCAATCGGAAGTCGCAGTCATCTTCGCCAAGGTTTCAATTCGTCGCACCCAAACTTCGCCTGTGGAAGGTCTCCGGAAGGAGGTCACCTGCTGCAGGACGTTTAAAGAGTGCCTTCGGAATCGAACCGTCAGGGCAAACCACGGAAAAGCGTTCCGTAGAAGAATCTAGGGGTATCATATCGAGTCCCTCCAGCCTGTCAATTGAAGTCTTTTCCGACTTCATCAACTTTTCCTGATTCCATTTCCGCTGGCTCGCGCCCGGTGGCAAACGCTACCGTCTATGAAAACTTCTCAGCCTCGACCGCTTGCGCCTTGCAGATCGGTGATTGCCTGCTTTGTCTCCTGCAAAGCGCAAGTAGAAACTGTCATCGGATTGCCTTGACCATGCCCTGTTATCATCACCTGATTCTCGCCCTGCTGGTGTCCTTCACCGCCTCCGTCACGACGGCCGCCGAAGAGATCACCGATCGACCTGCCGGGGAGTTCTTTCTGCAGGATGGCCGTGTCGTCATCGCCCCCGGACAGGTGCTGGAAAAAGCCAGCGTTCATCTGCGCCGCGGCCGCATCGTCGCCGTGGGAACCGACCTCACACCGCCAGCAAGCGCGGAAGTGCTTCCGTGTGCCGGTCTGATCATCACAGCGGGGTTTCTCGATGCCGGCAACACCGCGTTGATCGATGGTGACATCAAGCCGCCGAGCGTCGAGGCACGGCCCGTGGATGTGGCCCGGCAGCCACTGGTCAGTGTCCCCGCGGACAATCATCACGGCCTCACACCTCACTTTCTGGCGGCGACCGCGTTCAAGACTGCGAACAATGAACTCAACGCGTATCGTCAGGCCGGTTTCGGTGCGGTGCATCTCGCCCCCACAGGGCGGATTGCAAGTGGGCAAACCAGCGTGATGCTGCTCGCCGGCCGACCCGTGCGGGAGGCGCAGTTGCCGTTCACGCCGTTGTCCGTCTTCCGGCTTTATGAGCGCCGCGGCGGCGAATACCCGGCGACTTTGATGGGTGTGCATGCCCACCTTCGGCAACACTTTCTGGATACCGCCCGCTGGATGCAGCAGAAAAAACTGCACGGTGATAGTGTCGGCGGTGTGGACCGTCCCGAGACCGATCCAGTGTGGGAAGCCCTGGCGAAGGTCCAACAGGGCGAACAACGGACGTTGTTCGAGGTGGACTCGCCGGATGATTTCGAGCGCGCATTGCGGTTCGCGGATGAGCAGAAGTTGAAACTTGCACTGTGGAGTGCGGGCCCGCCCCGGCGATCGTTGGACGTGCTGAAGCAGCGCGCGATTCCGGTGATCGTCCCGCTGGATTTCGGTGACGCGCCGAAAACCGAAGCCCCGAAAGCCGACGCGAACAAAGCTGACGATGAGTATGCCGAAGTCGCCGGGCCGCAATCGGTCCGTGACTGGAAGAAGCAACGATGGCAGGAACGGGTGAAGGTCGCCAGTCAGTATGAAGCGGCGGGCGTTCCTTTTGCGATTGCGACAACCGGTCTCAAGAACCCGAATGATCTGTTCAAGGCGCTGCGGGAAGTGATCAAAGAAGGGCTCTCCCGCGACGAGGCGCTCGCCGCGTTGACCACCCGACCGGCGGCGATCCTCGGCGTCGAACGGGATCTCGGCCGCGTGGCTTCCGGGATGATCGCCAACGTGGTGGTGATGACCGGCCCGCTCGATCATGAACAGACGAAAGTCCGGTTCAACTTCGTCGAAGGTCGGAAGTTTGAATTCCATCGCGATGCGAAGCCGGTCCCGGCACCGAGTGCACCGGCGGCCAAGCCCCTCGACATCGCCGGGACTTGGCAGGTGCAGATTGAAGTCGGCGACATGCCCTCACAGGCAACCTTGGAACTGACGCAGAGCGGCAACCGCGTCTCTGGTCGCATGACGAGTGCCCAGGGGGATGGTCTCATCACCAGCGGTGAAGCCGCCAAGGAGACCGCGACGTGGGAGGTTTCCATCGGCACTGGCGATCGCTCGCTGGTCCTGAAATTTGAAGCGAATCGTGATGGCGATGCGCTCAAGGGAACCGTGAAATCAGCGTTCGGTGCTCCGGCGAAATGGACCGCGAAGCGAGCGGAACGGTTGGCACCGCCGTCGACGGCAGCCGTGCAACTCGGCGGCATCGACACCGACGACGCAAGACCAGTCTCCGCACTCGATCCGATGCAAGCCCCGACGACAGCCGTCGTCGAATTTCCCGAAGATCGCACGGCCCGCAAACTCAAAACCGGTGGCAACGTACTGATTCAAAACGGCACCGTCATCACCGGCACAGGGCAGACGCTGGAGAAACATTCGATCCTCGTGCGCACCGGCAAGATTGCCGCGATCGGTCCGGATCTGATGCCCGATGAGGGTATGACCGTGATTGATGCCACCGGCAAGTTCGTGATGCCGGGGATCATCGACACACACAGTCACATCATGATGTCCAACGGTCTTGGCGGCGTGAATGAAGCGACGCATTCCATCGTCTGTGAGGTCCGGGTCAATGACATCATCAATACGGCCGACCCGCAGGAATACCGCGCACTCGCGGGCGGCGTCACCACGATCCGTCAGTTGCACGGCTCCGCGAACGTCATCGGCGGGCAGGATTCCGTCGTGCAGCTGCGACACGGTGAATCCGCCGAAGCCCATCGCTGGCAGGGCGGTCCGTCCGGTGTGAAGTTCGCACTCGGAGAAAACGTCAAGTTCCGCAGCGGCCGGTTTCCCAACACGCGGCTCGGTGTCGAAGCAACCTTGCAGCGGGCGTTTCTCGAGGCGCTCGAATACCGCAAAGCCTGGCAGGATTACGACCGCGCAGCGAAGCAGGCCGGTGATCAGTCGAACAAGATTCTTTCACCGAGAAAAGATCTACGTTTGGAAGCGCTGGCGCAGATCCTGGGTGGTGAAAAGCTCATCCACAGTCATTGTTACCGGTCGGATGAAATCCTGATGCTGCTGCGAGTCGCGGAGCATCACGGCATCCGCGTGCGATCGTTGCAGCACGTGCTCGAAGGTTACAAGGTCGCGCCGGAGATCGTCGCCCACGGCGCGAGCTGCAGCACCTTCGCCGACTGGTGGGCCTACAAAGTCGAAGCGTATGACGCTACGCCGTACAACGCCGCTGCGCTGTACGAAGCCGGGGCGAACATCGTGCTGAAAAGTGATGACGCCGAACTGATGCGGCACATGTATCAGGAAGCGCAGAAGCCGATCCGGTACGGTAATTTCCCGCCGGAACACGCGCTCTCGATGGTCACGCTCAACGCGGCGAAAGAACTGGGGCTGTCCGATTCTTTGGGTTCGATCGAAATCGGTAAGCAGGCCGATCTCGGCATCTACAGCGGGCATCCGCTCAACACGTTCTCGCGCTGTGAATATACGCTCATCGCGGGCGAACCGTATTTCATCCGCAAGGAACAACCCTCGGCGATGACCGCGGAATCGGCGGAGCGTTCCGCATCACCCGCACCGCTCACACTGCCGCCGGTCGATCAGCGGAAACCGTGGATCGACTGGTCCGCGGTGAATGGCAAACGGTTCGCGCTCGCGGGGGGTGCGATCCATCCAGTGGATCGTGCTTCGATCGCGAAGGGCGTGGTTGTCATCGACAACGGCAAGCTGGAAGCGATCACGGAAGGCGACACGGTCCCCGAAGGCGTGCCGGTGATTCGCGTCGACGGATTACACATCTATCCGGGACTGATCGACGCCGGGACAACCGTTGGGTTGACCGAAATCGGCAAGGTCACGGAGACGCACGACTTCGCCGAAGCCGGGTTGTTCCAGCCCGACTTGATGGCGGGCGTGGCGATCAATCCCGATTCCGAATTGATCCCGGTTGCACGCGCGGGTGGCATCACCACCGCGCTCATTTTCCCGATCAGCGGCGTGATCAGCGGGCAGGCCTCCGTGATCCACACGGCGGGGTGGACCGCCCCTGAGATGGTGCAGCTCGACTCCGCCGGTATGCGAATCAACTGGCCCGGTGCGCGGGACACACGCGAGGTGTTCGAGCAGCTCAACCAGTGGATCGCCGCTGCGAAACGGTATGACGCCGTACGTCACGCGGCAAAAGACGGTGCCGTCAGCGATGTCGCCATCGATCCCCGTTATGAAGCGCTGCGGCCGTATGTCCGTGGTGAGAAGCCGTTCCTGATTGAAGCCGATTCGCAGCAGCATCTCACCGAGGCGCTGCAATGGGCCGAGAAAGAGAAGTTGAAGATCATTCTGTGTGCGGCGGCGGATGCCTGGAAGATGACCGAGGCGATCAAGAAAGCGAATGTGCCGGTGATTGTTGGGCCGACGATGCACAAGCCGCGCGATGAGTTCGATCCGTTTGATGCGCCGTATGCGAACCCCGGCCGCCTGCATGACGCGGGGATCAAGTTCGCGATCCGTTCGAACAACGCGGCGAACAGTCGCAATGCCCCGTTTGAAGCCGGGATGGCGGTCGCCTACGGTCTTCCCGAAGACGCGGCGCTGCGATCGGTCACGCTCTCCGCCGCGGAGATCCTGGGCATCGCTGATCAGTGCGGCTCGATTACACAAGGCAAACGCGCCGATCTGGTGATCCTCGACGGTTCACCACTGCAGATCACGTCGCAAGTGAAAGGCGTGATCGTGGGCGGGAAACCGTATCAACCCGTCAGCCGACAAACGCAGTTGTATGACAAGTACCGTCAACGGCTGCAGGAAGTCCGCGCCGCGAAGTGATCGCGTGATGAGGTCAGCGGCTGGGGTGGCAGGGGCGCACCGCGATAGCGGAAGCCCCTGAGGTGGACTCGCGTGATTCGGGGGCTTCCGCGAGGACGCGGTGCGCCCCCGCCACCCGAGTCGGCGTAGAACCCACTAATGCCGACTTATTGACGTTGTCTGCAGGGCGCGGAGTGAGATCGAACCCATACGGATCGATTCCGTGGTGGCGAACTCCGGGCGGGCGATGCCTTCCGTTGGGAGCCGGACAAAGAAACTGGTGCCCTGGCCGAAGACAGAGACCACGCGGATCTTTCCGCGATGCCGCTCCACAATCCGGCGGGTGATCGCCATTCCGGCGCCGATGGTTTCCGAAAACTTGCGCTTGTCATGCAGCGGCGTGAAGAGATCAAACACCTTCTTCAAGTGCTGCGGTTTGATGCCGATGCCGTTGTCCTGCACGGCGAACACGGTGGTGCCATGCTCGGGAAAGACCCGGGCCACGACACGGACGCGCTTCTCGGGCTTGTCGTTGTACTTGGCGGCGTTAGAAACCAGGTTGCGCAGGACTTCACCGAGCAGAATTCCATCCCCGGCGACCGTCGGCAGATGTTCGGGGATGTCGACGATGACGCCACGCTCATCCAGCGAGGCCCGCATGCCGGACAGAATCTGGTGCAGCGTCGCGTGCAGATCGACGGGCTGTTGCTGAAACTCGCCCCGTCCAAGACGGGAAATGAACAGAATCCGCTGGACCATCTTCATCTCGCGATCGCACTGCTGGTCGATCTCGTCAATCCGCTTCAGCAGTTCCTCAGGCACGCGGCCGGTAAAGTCCTCTTTCAATTGTTGAACGATCAGCGTGACATTTCGCAGCGGTGCCTGCAGGTCGTGTGAGACCGTGTGCGCGAAGCGATCGAGATCGGTGTTCGAGCGCTGCAGTTCGCCATTGAGCCGGTCGAGCTCTTTCGTGCGTTCATGCACCAGGGCTTCCAGGCCGGTGGTGAGCACATCGACCTGCACGATCATCCGGTTGAAGCCGCGCTGCAATTGGCCGATCTCATCGAGTCGCGTCTCGGGGACGCGCAGACTGTAGTTTGCTTCCGCAGCGACCCGCGTCATGGTCTGACAGAGCGTCCGTACCGGATCCACCACCACATGCTGCAGGACCAGCCCCAGCACCGCCACCGCGGCGATCGACAGCAGCAACGTGCCGAGCATCGGCAGCAAGACGGAATCGTCCGGGGCCGAACCGCCCGGCAGCGTCATCTGCTGTTGCGCGGCGGCGGCTCGCCAGTCATTGAGATGGCCATGCGCGTGCATTGCCCAGAACACCCCGGGTGCACTGGCCGCCATCAACGCCGCCAGCAGCAGCACGAATTGCTTCACCCGCAGCGGTAACGCCGCCCACGATCGCCGCGGTGACGCGATAGAAGAGGATTGTGCCTGCGTCATTTCAGCCCTGCCGCCGCAGATCGGAACGGATTGAGACCGGGGACGAGTGTAATCGTCTCTCAGAGCAGACACGAGGGGGCGTCGGCCTCAAGCTAGGAGATTGCATTTCCTTGCACGTTAAAGAGTTACACCGCGATCTCTGCTTCCAGGCAAAAAATCTCAAAAAACTTTGTCCGCGGTGAAACCAAATCCGGATTTACCCGTGTCGCTCGCAGGAACCAACAACAAAACAAACGGTTCCGGGGATGCGAGTGCCAACCAGCCCGACGCGATTCATCTCCATGACGCGTCTTCACCTCGATCACATGCTTAGGGAGTCGTTGATCATGTTCATGTCCATCAAGACCGGTCTGAAGTGCTTGCTGCAGGGTGCGTTGGTGGCGTTGGCCACCGTGGCTTACGCCGGTGAGGAACTCGTCTCCGACGAAATGGTGCTGAACGCCGCCCAGCATCGGTCGGCCCAGGCGAAGGGCTCGCTGCTCGATTCCGCCACCTCGGTGATGAACTTCCAAGCCAAGCCGATGGACGGGCTGGCAATGTCGCCTGAACCAAAGCTCGCCGATCGGTTAAACCTCGCGATGAAGCAGCTGGGTGCCGACTCCCATTATTCGATGCAGCAGCGGATGGACTCGATGATGGGCAACCTGCCCCCGTCCGGTGACAGCAAGCAGCGGATCATCGGCACCGATGAACGCCAGCGGATTTATGACACCCGTCAGACGCCTTATAAAGCGATCTGCCGTATTGAACAACGGTTCCCGAATGGAACGAACTGGATCGGAACCGCGGAATTTGTTCATCCCCGCGTGCTGCTGACGAACTCGCACAACGTCTACAACAGTTCCCGCGGCGGCTGGGCGACGCAGATGCGGGTGATTCCCGGTCGCAATGGAACGCAGGAGCCGTACGGTTCACAATGGGCCGCTCGCTTCGCTTGCCCGCCGGAATGGATCAACGGCCAGGAAAACAACCGTGACTTTGACATGGCGTGGATCATCCTTCCGGACCGCACCCTGTTCAACCGCATCGGCTTCCACTTCGGCTATCAGACCACGGACGACACGACCCTGCGGACGAGCAAGCTCAACATGAGCGGTTACCACGGTGATAAAAACGGCGAACAATGGTTCCAGTACGCCGGTGGAAATCAGGTCGTCTACGCTTCGCAGTTCCGTCACTATCTCGATACGACGGGCGGTTCCAGCGGTTCACCGATGTGGCTCTACTTCTCCTCGAACGGTCAACGCCGTGTCGTCGGTGTGAACTGTGCGGAATCGACCGGCACGACGGCTTACAACGTGGCGACGCGGATGACGAGCCGGTACTTCGGTTGGACACAGAACTTCAACACGCAGTACCCGTAATTTGAACCTCGTCCGACGCTCAACCATTGATGCTGACGCGGCCCGCAGTCCAACCTGCGGGCCGCGTTCGTTTGTTGGGGCACTGCTTGGGAGGGCGAAGCTCCCGCTGAGCCGCTGCGAGTCCCAGCGTGTTGTTTTATTGCGGCTCAGCGGGAGCTTCGCCCTCCCGGTTTGTTCGCACACCCAGAACCAGAAACGCGGCGATTGCCCGGCTGGCCCAGGAGACCGCGAAAATCAGGTGAAACACACTGGCGGCCGGTGGCGGCGATGGCGCGGTAAGCGGACCAGTCAACGCATCTAGCCACAAACCACCAAGGATGCCGCTGATGCCCGCGAGCGCACCGGCGACCTGTCGAAACAACGCGAGATGGTGGGCGTTGTCACCCGCCGGGGCCTGACACAGCATCAGATTCGGTCCGGCGACATTCACCGCGCCGAAGAACCCCCAGCAGAGAAACGCACCGAACAGCCACCACCACTGCGATTCGTTCGCGAGACACCAGAATCCCAACGCCATGCTGGTGATCAACGTGCTGGAAAACAGTACCCGCCGATGATCCGCCGCCGTGCGACACCGGCCGGCCCAGGCGCTGGTCACCATCTGCAACAGAATCATGCACGTCACCAGCCCGTAATAGCCGGTGAGTGACAGCTTCACGATGCGGATCTGATACTGAAAGAACACGGCCTGCGTGACGCCGTTCGCCAATGCCAGACACCAGCTGTGAGCCAGCAACCAGCGGACTTGCCGATTCTGCAATAGGACGCGGAAGGCACCGAGATCGAGAGCGGGGCGTTTTCGCACGGAGGTCGGATGCGGAACGGTCCACATCGGCCAGACCGAAGCCAGCAGCAGCAGTGCCCCGAGTGAAAAGACCGCGGCGTAGACCCACCACAACGATTCCGGGTCGAAGCGCCGCTTGGCGGCATCGCGAAACCACGCCGCAAGGATTGGCAGCACGAGTTGAATCGTCAGTGCGGAAAGATTTCGCCGGGCGAAGAGCCGCCCCCATTCGGTCGGGGGAACGAGGTCCGCGAGCCAGCTGAAATAGAGCGTGGTCGCGATCCCCTGTGCCGCCTGGGACAGAATCAACACGCCGACCAGCACCCACGGCGCGGCGTCATCAGGAAACCAGCCGCGGCAAAGTCCCACAATGGGCAGGAGAAAGGTCACCCCCCGCGCGATCAGCGTCGTGATCAGCCACACCCGCCGGCGGTCACCAATCCAGCGCACCAGACTGCGGCTCGCGAGTCCGGACACTCCGACGAGTTCGGGAATCGCCAGGATCACCGCGAGGCTGAGTCCCCGTGCTCCAAGATCCGTGGCGAAATAACTCAGAAAGCCCCCGGTGGTGAGGACGTTCCCCGCCGACCACAGCGCCGCATTCAGGACAATCGCCCGCATCGCCGACGGAGGCAGTGGGTGTGCTGAAGCGGGGTTTGACATCGCAGCCTGTGACAATCGAAGGGTGGCGGGGGCGCACCGCGCTAGCGGAAGCTCCCGGATGACCATTTTTCAGGGGCTTCCGCTGATGCGGTATGCCCCTGCCACCCGCGGTTGTGGTGAGCACTCCGGTTGTGCCGATTCTGCGGGCCGGTGAGTGTGCCAAGCGGAGGCACAAATCGCCACCGAAATGACGCCGAATCGCCAACACCCGCGGATGTCCTCTTGTTTGGCGCACCGCGGCGGTCATAGAATTTCTGTAATCGTTCCTGTTTGCCACTTCACGGGTTGCGATCGGCGACCTCACGGGATTCTGGTGCGATCAATCCTGCACTACGGACACTAACGATCCTGCCTCGATCGGCGGGGTTTGCAATGTTCACCCCGATACGCTGCCGATGGGAACGAAACGACACGGACCTTGCTGCTGCGCAATGAAAAGGTGGGACAATGGCCGCCAAGAAATATCTCAGTCTGGAAGAAGCCGCGCAGGTGCTCGGACTGCGTTCGGATGAAGTCATCCGGCTGCGCGAACGCGGTGACCTGCGAGGCTTTGCCGACCGCGGGACGTGGAAGTTCAAATCGGATGACGTGGAAGAAGCCAAGCGCCGCCGGCAGCCCGATTCCAATCCGGATGTGCCGATCATCGATGAAGAGTCCAGCGTCCTCGACGATGACGAGCAGCTCGGCGCGCAGGCCACGATGGTCCGCCGCGGCGGACCGGGTTCGGACAGCGACGTGCGGCTGATTCTCGGCGATGATTTTAAATCCAAACCGCTCGCGGGGAGCAGCGCGGAGATCCCGATCCTTAAAGGGCCGAAGTCCGACAGCGATGTCCGGCTCGTCGGCAGTCCGAGCACCATTTCGCCGCCGATGGGCAGCGACTCCGATGTGAAGCTGCTGAAACCCAAAGCGTCGGACAGCAAGATTCGGCTCAGCGATTCCGACAGTGATGTCCGTCTGTCGTCGCCGGGCAAAGGCAGCGACAGCGATGTGAAACTGGTCGCCTCGCCCGCCGCTGGTCCCGATGATTTGCCGTTCGATTTCGACAGCGATTCCGTCCTGCTGGACGACGACAGCGGCATGCCGTTGGGCGGTGACAGCGGAGTCAAACTGACGGGCGGCAGCAGCCTTCGATTAACCGCCGACAGCGGGATCCGGCTGTCGCAACCGGCGGATAGTGGAATTCTGCTCGAAGGTCCCGCGGACAGCGGAATCAAGCTGCAGACGCCCGGTGCCAGCGGCATGGGCCTCGGCTTGAGCAGCGGGCTCGGTCTTGCGGGCGGGCGCTCCGGGCCGAAACTCGCTGGCAGCAAAGGCACGGACGATCTGGACGTGACGGCGCCGATGCGGCTCGGCAACCGCCCGGACATGGCGGGAACCGATCCCGAAGTGCCCCTAATGGATCTCGATGAGGACGAAGAACTCGACCTGATGCCCAAGGGTCGGGGAACGGATGACACCCACGCCGAGACCAGCGTCATCATGTTTGATGACGAGGACGAAGAGCTGGACGATTCCGGCGCGACGATGAAAAGGAAGAAGCCCGCCGGTCTCAGCGGCGTCGGCTTCGACGACTCGGCAGAGATTGACGCCACCGCGGAGTTCGAGGACGACGAAGAGCTGGAAGTCTCGGACGAGATTCTCGGCGAAGACGACGAACTCGAGGAAATGGAAGTCTTCGACACCGAAGACACCGATTTCGGCGATTTCGAGGACGGAGCGTCGAGCCCCGATTTTCAGCCGCGCGGCGCCGGCAAGATGGTCGCGGCAGAGCCCGAATGGAGCGGCGGTACGGTCGCCCTCGTGGCCTGCTCGGCAATCTTCCTGGTCATCGGCACAATGGTCGGCGTCGATCTCCTCAGCACTGTCTTCAACGGCGGCGGTCCGATGAACCCCAGCCTGTTCATGACGAACCTCGGCGGCCTGTTCCAATAGCCAGAAGCCCACGGTTTCTTAACCGTGGGTCTTTTGTGATTGCGTCGCGAACATTGGGATCTGCGAATCGCGAGCGAAGCCCAGCCATTGCATGGCTGGGTTTTTCTCTTTCCGCCCGGCGCTGACCACACCGGCAACTTCTGCCGATCCGCGTCCTTCTGCCCCGCTCTCCCCCACATCCCGCCGGGGCGCGCGAAGATTTCCTGAAGATTCTCTTGGCAGACTGCACTCCGGAATCTATAACCCGCGCGATTGATATCGGTCGGCGGTGGCCTGCGGGAACGGGTCGCCGCCAGAAACGCCGGGATCAACCTGTCCGTTTGCCTCTCGTCTCCAATTCCAATTCGATTCTCAGTTGCCAGTGGGCGAGAACTCGCTGCGCGGGGTTGTTCCGTGCTGTGTGTTTTTGCTGGCGGACCACGGGGTTTCCTCGCGATCGCCGCACGCCCACGCACAGGAGTCACTGATGTCTGTCCGTTTTCCGAAAGCTCATGTCGGGGCGGCGTTTGCCCTGTGCAGCCTGTTATCGGCGTGCCATTGCGGTCCGGACCGCTACCTCACGCAGGCCCAGCTCCGAGCGCAGCAAATGTACCATCAGAACCAGCAGCTGGCCTCCCAGCGCGATGGCTACGGCCAGACGCTCGGGGCGCTCTCCGCTGAAAAACAGCGGCTGGAACAGCAGGCCGCCGCGCTGAAAGCGAACCTTGATGTCGCGAATCAGCGATTGGGCAACCTCGCCGCCGCGAACGAGCAGCTCGAGCAGAAGTACAAGAACATTCTGACGAGCTCGCGCGACAATCCGTTGTCCAACGACCAGATCAAGCGGTTTGAAGATCTGCGGAAGAAGTACCCGGAATTCGAGTTCGATCCCGAAACCGGTGTCAGCAAGTTCAGCACCGATCTGCTGTTCGCGTCGGGTAGCGATCAGGTGACGGCCCGGTCACAACAGATCCTGAACGAGTTCGCCGCGATCATGAATAATGCCGACGCCAAGCATCTCAAGGTGCTGGTGGTCGGTCACACCGATGATAAGGCGATCTCGAAACAGACCACGGCGAACAAGCATCCGACGAACTGGCACCTGTCCACCAACCGGGCCGACGCCGTGGTCCTCGCGTTGCGGAAGGCTGGGATCAACGAAGGCCGGATGGGAGCCGCCGGTTACAGCATGAACCAGCCGATCGCACCCAATGCCAACGATGCGAACCGGCAGAAGAACCGCCGCGTGGAGATCTTCGTCCTCGCCCCGGACGCCTCGATCGCCGGCATCGACGACGCAACCATCCAGCGCTAGAGTGTTTGATTCACTCCTATGAAGCCCAGGGTTTCATAACCCTGGGTCTCTTCATTTCTACGCCGATTCCGCGAGCTCTACGGGCTCCGCGGTTTCCTCACCGGCACCAATCGCCTGTCGTCCCAGCGGTGTGAGCTGATACCGCATGCCCAGCTCGCGGTTCGTCAGGTCGAACTTGAGGAAACCGAAGGCGATCAGGCGACCATGCACAGCGGACAGGCTCGTCGGTTCCACCTGGGGAACCTGGGCAGCCCGAGCCACCCAGCCGTCAAACGCTGGTTGCGACGCCCGGGCTTCCGTTTGAGCGTCCCAATAGTACCGCAGGGCGGCCTTCCAGGCAGGATTACGGCGCAACTGGTCCAGCTCAAAGTCGCTCATGGCGTCCAGTATCGTCGCCCCGTCGGGCGGATTCACAATCGACGCACGGCACACGGCGCGATCCACACAGGCGACCACCTTCCGCCAGTCTGCCTCCTCGGCGGTCATCCACCGCAGAAATCGCCAGACCTCGAAATGTTGCTCAAGTTGGAGAAGAGGTTGCGCCGCGAAAAGGCGCAATTCCTTCGGCATTGCATCCGCCCGGTGGTCGCGGTCGAATGGCGTCGCGGCGGTTTGACGCCGGGTTTTTCGTTCGAGAAGAAGAGTGGGCGCGATGACGTGGCAGTTCTGGATTGATGTCGGCGGCACCTTCACCGACTGCGTCGCGGTTTCTCCCGAGGGTGAGCAACGCGTCATCAAGGTCCTCAGCAGCGGCGCGACGAAGGGCGTTCTCGGGGCCGCTGTCGAAAACCGGTTTCAGACCACATTGACCGGCGCGCCGACCGACTTTTATCGCGAGTACCGTTGCGCGTTCGTCGATGCCACGGGCCAACCGGGGCTGGTAACCACCGTCACGGCGTCCTCCTCCGACGGTCAATTCACCTTCACGGATGCACCCCGTTCCGCAGCCGAGGCCGGTCAGCGGTTCGAACTCACCAGCGGTGAAGAAGCGCCGGTGGTCGCCATTCGCGTGGCGCTCGGATTGCGACTGGACGAACCGATTCCACCGGTGTCGGTGCGGTTGGGCACCACGCGCGGTACGAATGCCCTCCTCACCCGGCGCGGGGCGAAGACCGGGTTCGTCACCACACGCGGCTTTGCGGATGTCCTGCGGATTGCCAATCAGGATCGGCCGCATCTCTTTGAGCTCGATATCCAGAAGCCCGAACCGCTGTTCACCGCGGTCGCCCAGATTGATGAGCGCCTTACTGCGAATGGGGATGTGCTACTCGCGCCGCATGAAGTGCAGGTGCAGTCCGCGCTGCTCCATCTGCAGGACGCCGGTTGCGACACTGTCGCGATCTGTCTGCTGCACGCGTTCGCCAATCCGGTGCATGAAGAATTCGTAGCGAACATTGCTAGCGGGATGGGATTCCACTCGGTCAGCGTGTCGAACCGGTTGTCGCCATTGATCAAGCTCGTGTCCCGCGGCGATACCACGGTGATGGATGCGTACCTCAACCCGGTGCTGCAGGGTTATGTGGCCACACTGCAAAAAAGTCTGCCGGGCAGTGATCTGCGGTTTATGACCTCCAGCGGCGGCCTCGTCACACGCGAGCGCTTCACAGGGAAAGAGTGCGTGCTGTCCGGACCCGCGGGGGGCGTCATCGGCTTCTCGAAAACGACACAGGAAGCCGGTTATGAACGGTGCATCGGCTTCGACATGGGGGGCACGAGCACCGATGTTGCGCGGTTCGATGGTCGGTTCGACTACGAGTTTGAAACGGTCAAAGCCGGTGTGCGGATCGTCACGCCGATGATGGCGATTGAAACCGTCGCCGCCGGCGGAGGCAGCGTGTGCGGATTCGATGGCGTGAAGCTCTTTGTCGGCCCGCAGAGTGCCGGGTCTGACCCCGGGCCCGCGTGTTACGGTCGCGGCGGCCCGCTCACCGTCACCGACTGCAACGTTTTCCTCGGTCGGGTCCCGCGCGACAAATTTCCGTTCCCGCTCGATCATCCGGCGATCGAACGGCGGCTGGTCGCGTTGTGTCAAAAATTGGCGACCGCCGAGTTCGGCAAGGACTATACGCCGCTTGAACTGGCAGAAGGGTTTCTGGAGATCGCGAATGCGGCGATGGCCCGCGCGATTCGCAAGGTCTCCGTGTCGAAGGGCTACGATCCCGCCGATTATGTGCTCGTCCCGTTCGGTGGCGCCGGGGGGCAACACGCGTGCGCGGTCGCCCGCCTGCTTGGCATGAAGACGATCATCGCTCATCCGCTCGCGGGAGTCCTCAGCGCTTACGGGATTGGTCAGGCCGACGTGCGACGGTCCCGCCAGATCACGGTTCTCGAACCGTTTTCGTCTGAGACGTTGTCGAAGTGGCAGTCCAGGATCGACGAACTGATCGCCGCCGCACGGGAAGAAGTGGTGGGCGAGGGAATCGTGCTGGAAAAGATCGCTCCGCCGGAGATCACGCTCGACCTCCGGTACCGCGGTGTGGAAGCGACGATCCCCGTCAGAGTGACGCCGGGAATTGATCCGGCGGCAGCCTATGCGGCCCAGCATCGGCAGTTGTACGGTTATGATCGCCCCGATCGGGCGTTGGAACTCGCAGCGATCCGTGTCGAAGTCATCGGCGGCGTGCAGCACGACGCTCTTCTTCGGGAGGGCGAAGCTCCCGCTGAGCCGCTGCGTGACAACACGCCGGGAAACGCCAGAGGCTCAGCAGGAGCTTCGCCCTCCCCAGAGGACAATACGTACCGTGTGATCACGCGTGTCGAGGTGCAGCCGGGGCAAACGCTCGTCGGCCCGGCGATCCTTGCAGAACCTACGTCGACGTTGGTGATCGACCCCGGTTTCACCGCAACAATTCTCCCCACCGGCGCCGTCCGCATCATCGACCACGGAAGCCCAGGGTTTGTTAACCCTGGGTCTGTCCCCGACGATACCGTCGACCCTGTCCAGCTCGAACTGTTCCACCACACCTTCGGCAGCTTCGCCGAACAGATGGGACTCACGCTGCAACAGACGTCCGTCTCCACCAACGTGAAAGAACGGCTCGATTTCAGCTGCGCGATCTTCGATCCGCAGGGCGGCCTCGTCGTCAACGCCCCGCACATTCCGGTGCATCTCGGCGCGATGAGTGAGACGGTCAAATGCATCCTGCGCGACAACCCGGACATGGCCCCCGGAAATGTGTACGTCACGAACGATCCGTACCGCGGCGGTTCGCATCTGCCGGATGTCACGGTCGTCACGCCGGTACATCACCCGGAGACGCGCGAACTGCTCTTCTTCACCGCGAGCCGGGCCCATCACGCGGAAATCGGCGGCATTGTTCCCGGCAGCATGCCCCCGTTTTCAAAGAATCTCGGCGAAGAAGGGGTGTTGATCCGCAATTTTAAGCTGATCTCCGGTGTCTTCCGGGAGGGCGAAGCTCCCGATGAGCCGTCCTCGCCTTCGAGCGTGCTGCCGAACAGCGGCTCAGCAGGAGCTTCGCCCTCCCAAGGGATTTCACACGAGGACTCGCTGGAGACATTGTTACGCTCCGGGACTTATCCCTCGCGATCGGTGTCCGACAATCTCGCCGATGTGCGGGCGCAGGTGGCGGCGAATCGAATCGGCGTGACGTTACTGATGGATCTGGTCAAGCAACGGGGTTCGGCCACCGTGCAGAACTACATGCGACATCTGCAAGCCGCGGCGGCGACGGCGATGCGACGGGCCCTCGCGGCGCTGCCCCCCGGCGATTACTGCTTCACCGATCATCTCGACGACGGCACCCCGATCTCCGCGACCATCACGTTGAACGGCGACAAGGCCACCATCGACTTCACCGGCACCGGTCCGGTTCTCGCCACCAATCTCAATGCGAACCGCGCGATTGTCACCGCCGCGGTGATGTACGTGCTGCGATGTCTCATCGGGAGGTCGGATCGGTTGAGAGTTGAGAGTCAGGAGTTAAGAGACAAGGCGGGAAGCAAGACGATTCCGAACCCTCAACCCTCAACCCTCAACTCTCAACTTCCCCTTAACGGTGGTGTGCTCGAGCCGATCACCATCGTGCTGCCCGAGTGTTTGCTCAATCCGCCGGAGCGTGAGGACTCGGCATTGTGTCCGGCGATGGTCGGCGGCAACGTCGAAACCTCGCAGCGCGTGGTCGATGTCCTGCTGGGAGCGTTTGATCTCGCCGCTGCCAGCCAGGGGACGATGAACAATCTCACCTTCGGCGATGGCACGTTCGGATATTACGAAACGATCTGCGGCGGCGCGGGGGCGACCGCCACGCAGCACGGAGCCGACGCGGTACATACCCATATGACGAACACACGGCTGACCGATCCCGAGGTGATTGAACGTCGGTACCCGGTGCGACTGCATGAATTTTCGATCCGTCGCGGATCGGGTGGCCAGGGGCATCATCACGGCGGTGATGGGATTGTCCGCCGTCTCGAATTCCTGAAGCCGGTGCGAGTCTCACTTCTCACAGAACGCCGCGGACGCTACGCGCCCTACGGACTGCACGGCGGTGAGTCCGGAGCCCTCGGTCGCAACACGCTGCAGAAGACCAGCGGTGAAATGGTCGATCTCGGCGGCAAGGCGTCGCTGGAAGTCGCCGCGGGTGAGATGCTGACGATCGAAACGCCCGGCGGCGGTGGTTACGGCAAACCCAATTGACCCGCGCAAGTCTGTTGTCACCGATGACGTGCTGGGGTGTCTCCGCGACTTTTGATGGCGAGGACTTCTGGAAAGTCGAAGAGCAGTACGGCAAAACGACGAACCGAGATCCGTACTTCACCTGGCGCGTCGATGCCAGCCTGGTGACCGACGATCCCACCGACAGCACGAAGTAACGGTTTCATCACG
>DASRYX010000441.1:0-2585 GCA_035686985.1 Planctomycetaceae bacterium
GTCTTGCGCCATAACGCCATTGCGTTCCCGACATGGCTGAAGAATGTATAACGCTGGCCGATGTCAGACGGTGTTTGCTGAATCGTGGTGCGAATCACCCAGCGGGCCGCTTTCAGAATGTGTTCCCGCGGCGGATGTAATTCCCGCGGTGCGATTGCCAGCCACTCGAGATGATGTCCGGTGGCAATGACTTTCTTGAACAGTTCTTCTTCAACGGGCTTCTTGACAGCGTCCGCTCCGTCCGGCCAGTTTGACGGCCAGTGACCGTCGGGAAACTGACTGACGGTGATCGCATCGCGCACGGTTTCCAGATAGCTCCATGCGGTCTTCCGGCCCTCATCGGTCAGGATGTGATATTCATCGTCGAGGCGAATCAACGCCATGAGAGAGTAGACGCGATGTGTGCCAGCACACACGCCGAGCTTCTTGTCACCCCGGACCAGCCGATCGACCATGAGATCAAAGGAGAGCTCGCGTCCCGAGCGGTTCCGCCACGTTTTCTGCGGCGCCATCCAGAGCGCGAACGCCAGCGACGACCATTCCGTTTCGACTTCATCGAGGCGGAAATCGCGGATGGCTTCCTGCAGGACGTCGTTCGCCGTGTGATGACGGCGATTCGGTGTGAACACGGGCTCATTAAGGGACATTCCGGCTTCCGTGAGGCAGGCGAGCCAGTGATCGTGATGCACCGACGCGCACAGATCTTTTCCCCAGCGTACCGCGACGCCGTTGCTCCGTTCCTGTAACAGCGGATCGATGTCATCGCCCCACGAGGCGAGATATCGGCCGTGGTCGACGAGATAATCCTTCATTTGTTCGCCGGACATCACTGTGGGATCGGAGAATCTCGCCTTCATCCACCATGTGCGGAGCGCATGTTCGACATAGTTTGGTTTCAGTTGTTTCTGCGGAAACCGGGGCACGACCTGCGCCAGCACCAGTGCGAGCTCATCATCGCTGATGACTTCCGAATCGTCGTACAGTGGTTCGATGGTCAGAGCAGTCTCACGCGGAATGGTGACTACTTCCGCGGCGCTGCGGCCGGTCAGTTCCGACACAAGGATCTGGCGGTCGACCGGTTTTGCCAGGGCGTACGACGCTGCAAACGCGGCGAGCACGGCGAACTGGGCTCCCCAGACGGCGGCAGTGGGAATCGTGCGGTGGGACATTTTTCGTCTCTACTATCAACGAAACCCAGCGCTAAGAAACGCTGGGCTTCCGGGAGAATTCATCAAATGGGTTTACGGCGGAGGAAGACGATCGCCTGCTTGTCGTCGTAGCCGATTTTCCACTTGGCGTCGTCTTTGAGTTTCTTGATCAGGCTGCTGCGATTGAGGTGGTCGAGCAGGATCGTGTTCACGCCATAGCGGTCGAGGATATCCGCCCAGCCATCGGCTTCTTCGACGACCTGCATGTAGTGCAGCCAGACATCGCGCGGCACGACATGCGCGTGCGAATTCACGAAGACCTGCACGCCCTCGGGACCCGCCCATTGCAGATAATCGCCCCATTCGTAGGTGTTGAAGACTTGTCCGCGCGGCGGATGCTCCTTGAGATAGCTGACCGCGGCGATAGGTGTAAAACTCGACAGCGCCCGTTCGGGACTCGGCTCGCGATGATGCATCAGCCGCATTCCCATTGGACTGTACGCGAAGAAAATCCACGCCAAGCCCGCAGTGACCAAGGACCATTTCCCGGTCCGTGGCGATGGTGGAACAGTCGGCGTCCAGGGCCACCAGCGGTGCACCGCGGCCCGCGCATGTGTCGCCAGTAACAACGCGGCAACCGGAGACCACCAGACGATGAACCGGGCGCTCGTCAACGTGGCGAGCGACAGCCCCACCAGCGACAGCGCTTCCCAACTCGCGACGCGGCGAGGTGTGAAGCGATACAGACACACGAGCATCACGGTCGTGGCGAGAAACACCTTGCCGTGCAATCCCCGCACATCGAGCACCTGCCATTCGGTCAGGGACGCGAGATTGCCGTAGGATCCGAACCTCAGGGCCTCTCCATACAGCGCGATGCCGTACGGATTGATCAACGCCGCGACCGCCGCCAGTTCGCTCCACAAGAGCAGACGGCGGACATCAGCATCATGGGTCAGACTGCGGACGCTTCCGGTGCGGCGCAGGAGATCGATCGCCCGACCCGCGGTCATCATCAGCAGCCAGCAGACACCGAAAATGAACGAGCCATGCAGATTCGCCCACGCGATGAACAGCGTTGGGATTAGGTACCAATCGAGTGCTCGTGGTTGACGACTTGTCGTGCGATGCAGCAGCGCGAGAAAGCAGATCAACCCCGCCAGTTGCGGCCGTACGACGGCGAGCTGCGCCCAATCGAGCCACAAAAAAGCGACGACGGCCGTCATCGCGAAGGACAGGCTGCGTGTTCGATTCAAAGTCCGATGGAGCAGCACGGCCGAGCAGAGCGTGATGGCGATCGCAGACAATCCCTGCAGACCCGCCAGCCCGAGCGTGGTCACTGTGCCATATCCAATCAGCTGGCTCAGCCACGCGGTGTCGATAACGGGCACTCCTTTCGCCAGCGGCATCAGCGGCTCGGTCGATGGCAGTGCCCGT
>DASRYX010000442.1:0-7682 GCA_035686985.1 Planctomycetaceae bacterium
GCGGACATGGTGGTCGTGGTCGAGGGCGACGGTCCCGAGACGAACAAGCAGGCGCTCGATCACATCGGCGACAAACTGAAGCAGCAGCCCGAGCTGTTCGCCAACGTGCTCTATAAGATTGAACCGGGCAACCTGCGCGCGAAGGGATTGCAGTATCTGCCACCCGACTTTCTCGCCGCGGGACTCGAAAAGCTGGACGATTACCGGCCGGTGCTCCGTGGCCGCTGGGATCTGATCCGGCTCGAAAGTCTGATTCCCCTTCTGCAGTATCAGTTGCAGGATCTGAATGAGCGCTCGCCGGACGAAGCGAGCGAACTGTGGCATCACGCCGAGATGCTCGCCGAATCGCTCGACCGGTTTTCCGCCGACAAGAATGACTTCATCAACCCCTGGCCCGAAATCGTGTCGGTCGACCCGAAGATGCGCGATCAGGGCAACCAGACCGTGTACCTCTTCAATGAAGCGGGTACGATGGGCTTCGTCATGGCGGCCCCGGCGCAGAAAGGAACCGGCTTCACCGGGGCGTCCAAAGCCGTGGATCGCCTGCGCGAAGTGGTCGAGGAAACGCAGAGTCAGATTGCCGGATCACGGATCTCCCTCACCGGCATTCCGGTGCTTGAAAACGATGAAATGCGGCGATCGCAGGCGGACAGCATCCGCGCGGAACTGTTGTCGTTCGCCGGCGTGATGGTCCTGTTCTTCATTGGACTGCGTGGGTTTGCCCACCCCTTGATGGGAATGGCGACACTCGCCGTCGGCATGGCGTGGTCCTACGGATTCACAACACTCGTGGTCGGGCATCTCAACATCCTTTCGATCGCGTTCGCCTCGATCGTGATCGGGCTCGGCAATGACTTCGCGATTCACATTCTGTCGCGTTATCTCGACCTGCGGCATCACGGGCGGGACGTCCGCCATGCGCTGGTCGAGACCTCCACGCTGATCGGCCCAGGCATCATGACCGGTGCGATCACCACCGCGCTGGCGTTCTTCTGTGCGTCGTTCACGTCATTTCTCGGCGTGGCCGAGTTGGGACTGATCGCCGGCGGCGGCATCCTGCTGTGTACGTTGGCGACGTTCACCTTCCTGCCGGCCTTAATTGCCGTGGCAGATCGACGACGCACCGAGCAGGTGATGCCCGTGCCGTTTCAGGGGAAGCTGCTGCGGACCGCGACCAGCCGCTATCCCGGCTGGGTGTTGGCGGCGTCCGTCGTGCTGTTCTTCGCGATGGGTTACGGTTCCTTCGACTGGTCGAAGGGCTGGCCGTCGCCGCGGCTGAAGTATGATCACAACCTGCTCAACCTTCAGGCCGATGGTCTCGAATCAGTCGAGACGCAGAAGCGGGTGTTTGAGTCTTCGAAGAACTCGCTGCTCTATGCGATTTCCCTGGCGGATTCCGCGGAACAAGCTCGCGAGTTGAAAGCGAAGTTTGAGAAGCTGCCGACGGTACAGCACGTCGAGGAACTTGCCAGCCGGTTGCCCGTCGCGCCGGCTGCGGAAACCAAGCTGTTCGTGCAGGCGTTCCATACCTATCTGGCGAAGTTACCCGAAGCGCCGCCCAATCCGGCTCCGGCGGTCCCGGCACAAGTCGGCCTGATGCTCGACAAGTTTTACAACTTCCTCAAGTCGCAGGATCATCCGTCGGCGAAGCACGCCGCGGCATCACTGGACCGTTTTCTGAACCGACTTGACCAGCTTGATATCCAGTCGCAGATAATGCTACTCGGTGAGTTCCAATATCGCCTGGCGTATTCACTCCTCGCGCAGTTCCAGGCCCTCGCGGCGGCATCGGATCCTGAATCGGTCACAACCGAAGATCTGCCTCCGGAATTGCTCGCGCGGTATGTCAGCCCTCGCGGTCAATGGCTGCTGCAGGTCTTCCCGAAGGACCAGGTGTGGGACATGGAGCCGCTGGAGCGCTTCGTGAATGAGGTCCGCTCGGTGGACCCGGAAATCACCGGCACGCCGCTGCAGAATTTTGAAGCTGCATTGCAGATCAAAGAGAGTTACGAAGTCTGTGCGATTTATTCTCTCGTCGTGATTCTGCTGGTCCTCCTGATCGACTTTATCCCGAAGGAGTATGTGCTGTCATCGTTTATCCCGCCGGCAATTGCTCTCGCGGTGATCGTGGCGACGCTGATCTATCGCCAGATGGAGGTTCCCGTCTTGCCGATGGTGCTGGTCTATGCTGCCGGGGTGTTCGTGATGGCGGCGTGGTGGCATCGCGCCGGGGTGCTCGATACGGTCTCGGCGATTGTCCCCCCGTTTCTCGGTTTGTTGCTGACGTTTGCCGTGCTGGCGGTGCTCGGGATCCCGCTCAATCCCGCCAACCTGATTATCCTCCCGCTGATCATCGGCATTGGCGTCGACAACGGCGTGCACGTGCTGCATGACTTCCACGGCAAACCGCACGAGGTCTATCGACCATCGGCGAGCATGGTCAATGCGATCACGATGACGTCGTGCACCAGCATTTGCGGTTTCGGCAGCATGATGACGTCGTCCCATCGCGGGCTGTACAGTCTCGGCGCTGTGTTGTCGATCGGCGTGGTGAGTTGTGTCTTGATGTCCCTCGTGACATTGCCAGCGCTGCTGGCGTGGATCTCGCGCCATCGCAAACCGGAAGAGCCGTCGGGCGAGATGGCGTCGCCGTCCCCGCCGCTGCCAATCGAAGACGAACCGCGTATTCTTCCGATGCCGAACGCCAGCCGCGTGGCGTGACTACTCGGCGTGCTCGTCGGCGGGGCGGTCCTCGGTTTCGTCAAACAGCGGGCCATCCGTCTCGGTCTGCGCGGCTTCGATCAGGGCGCGGGCTGCCAGCGCGTTCTCTTCACGGACGAGCACCCGCGGCGCGGTGGTCCAGCCCACCGGCAGGTCGCCCAGCGCTCCGGTGAGATAATCGCCGTCCACGGTCGCCGGAACACCGGCTTCATTGAGGAAGTTCGCCACCATGTGCGCTTCCAGAGGATGAGCCGCACGATAAATCACCGTCAGAGCATCGTGAGCCATAGTGATGTCCTCTGCAAACCACGCGACAGGTGGTTCAGCCCGGCCAGCGATAAGCGGCTTTGGCGTTATGGTGAAAGAACCGGTCGGCGACTTCGTTGCCCTTATCCCGCGCGTAGGTCTGCACGATCTGCTGCACCACGGCGTAATTTCCAAACCGCGCACTGACCGGCCAGTTGCTGCCATAGATTACGCGGCGGTCACCAAAGACTTCAAAGGCGGCGTTGAGGGTCGGCTTGTAGTAAGCCGGATCGGTCGGTGCCGTGCGGTTGCCCTGCGCGGCTCCTTCCACCAGCGCGCTGACTTTCAGGTAAACATGCGGATGCTTCGCCGCCGCATTGAGATCCTGAAACCACGTTGGGTCAAGCAGGGGACCGTCGATGCGCACATTCGCGAGATGATTGATCACGATCCGCAAGTCGGGCAACTTCGTGGCCAGCTTACTGACAAGGGGAAGCAGATCCGGTCGGCCGTTCACGTCGAGTTGCCGTTCCGCATCGCACAGTTTCTTGAGATCGGTGAGGAACTCGGGCTTATCGAGCCCCGTTGCCAACGGCCCGGCGTTCACACGGATCCCGAGAAACTTCGGCTGCGCAATCAGCTTCGGAAAATGGTCGGTGAACTCCTTCGAACCGGGAGCGAGGTTCCCGACGAGTCCGAGAAGAAAGGGGTCCTTCGCCGCGAGATCCAAAATCCACTGGTTATCATCCGGACGCGGGCTGGCTTCGACCACGACAGTGCCGACGACGCCGTGCGGCTTCGTCAGCTCTTTGTATTCCGCGGGCAATACTGGGCGGTAGAGAAACTTGTCATCCGGTGCGGGCCAGGGGACGCCTTCGGGCCGCTGCGGATTATAGAAATGCGTGTGGGTATCGACGATGCCCGGGCGCGGTTCCTCGCCGGACGTGAGCGAAGCGCTGCAGGCGGTCAATGCCGCCGCTTTAAGCCATGTCCGTCGCGTCAGCCGTTCCGTCATCGCGGCCCTACCTCGGTCGGGAATCGGTCTTGTCCGACACCATGGTGAGTTGCCGCGCGTCAATGTGCAACTGCTGACGAGCAACCGCGAGGATTCCGCCTTAACGGATCGCTGTGCGGCGCTCGATATTGTCGACGTTCAAAACGTGCTGAATGCGAATGTACTTCGGCGGATTCGTCTTGAACTTCGTGCGCGATTCCCTGGATTCGAACAGATACAACTCGCCATCGTAGAACGCGGCACAAGCCACCGCGCCCTGCACGGCCCGGTCCGATTCCCACAGCACGACGGGATCACATCCGAGCAATCGGGGAGCGAAGTCTTCCGGCGCGGCGCGGAAGGAATCGTACTCCTGCTGACTGCAGAGATGATAAGTGACGCCCTTGAAGTCGAAGGCGAACTCGGAGGAGCCTTTAACCCAGTCCTTTTTCATCATGATGGCCACCGGGCTGAAGCCATCCAGGCCAATCACCGACGACGACTCGGGACGCGACATGTTGCCCGTTTCGTGTGGGTCAATGGGCGGGCGTTCCTTGGTCAACTTTCGTTGACGGGCTTTCGCCGCAATCAGCTCGGCTTCTTCGTACTTGCGGATCGATGTCTCCGCCACGGCCAGATAGTTGTTCAGATCCTGAAAGCCGCTGCGTTGACTGTAGATCTCGCCGGTCGTGGGATCGTAAATGATGTCCGTCGGTAGGCTGTGAACGCCGAACCGCTGCACGAGCCGGATGTCCTCGGCGGTGCATCCCTGACCGGCGTTGATCTTCACGCCGATCATCCGCTCGCGGAGCAGGCGCGTGGTATCGGGTTGATACAGCACCTGCTCGTCCATCGCTTTGCACGGCGGGCAGGTGGGGCCGTAGAAGTGGACCAGGAGTGGACGCTTCAGCTTGTCGGCCTGCGTGAAGGCCTCGTTGAAGTTGGTGTACCAGACTTTGCCGGCGGGTTGCGGGGCTGCGATCAGGCCCAGCGCAGAGAATCCAAGGACAACGCAGGTCAGCCGCCAACCGCGCATAACACACTCCGTCCGCGGAGGGATGAACCGCCGCCGGTGTCATGAGGAAAGCGATTGTAAGACGTGTGTCGCCGCAACCGCCGCGCATTCTCTGAAGAGATAGGGTCCTTTGTATTCATCGGCTCAGGAGGACGGGCGTCTGCGAGAACAATCGCAGCCGCGGCGCGTGCGTCTCATTCGGCACAAATTGCCAATCTGAGAGGACATGGTCATGAACGGGCGCGCGGGATCAGCCCCTCAGCGCGGCTTCCGGATGCTGAATGAGTGCGGACAATCGCTGCAGCCACCGGGCCGCAGGCGCACCGTCCACCACGCGATGATCGAATGTGAGGCTCAGTGTAAGCGTGTTTCCCACGACGATCGCGTCATTCTGAACGACCGGTTCGCGGACGATGCGACCAACGCCGAGAATCGCCGCTTGCGGGAGATTGATCACCGGCGTGAACGCATCAACGTCGAACATGCCCAGGTTGGTGACAGTGAAGGTGCCGCCTTGCAGTTGCGCGGAATTCAACGTCCCCGCGCGGGCGTGCTCGATCAACGTTCGCGATTGCAGGGCGATCTGGTCAATCCTCAAGGATGCCACATCCGTCATGACGGGCGCAACCAAACCGGCTTCGGTCTCGACGGCGATGGCGATGTTCACAGTGTCATATTGATAGATTCCGTCGCGGTACCAACACGAGTTCAACTGCGGTTGCTCGACGAGAACGAGCGCTGCGAGTTTAACCAGCATGTCGTTATAAGTCGGAACAAGAGTCGCCGTCGCACGGGCTTTTCTTTCTGAGCGCCAGGACACCAGCGCGGCGGCGTTGACTTTCGTGGTGATCGTCACCGGGGCGGTCTGCTGCACCCCGGCAAGCATCCGTTGCGCAATCGTTCGCCGCAGACGCGTTGCGGGTTGATGGTGTCCTGGAGTGGTCGGGGCTTCCGCTTCTGCGACTCTGGGTTGCGATCGCTCTGCCGCTGAAATCACATCCCGTTCGCGCACCCGGTTCTCACGGCCCGTGCCGGTTAACTTCGTCCAGTCGATGTTCAACTCCCGCGCTCGGCGACGGGCGCGCGGGGTGGATGACTTCGGCGAGGAAACGAGAGTGGTTGCCGGCCGACGCGCGGCACGGTCGATGTCTTCCCGAACTACGCGACCGGTGGGATCGGGCGTTAGGATCGTGTCGAGATTCAGTCCGGCTTCCCAGGCGAGACGGCGAGCAGTTGGACTCGCGGGCCGAGTAAATGTTGGCGTTTCGGTTTTGGGGGACGAAACAACGACGGATCCGGCGTCACGAGATCCCACTGTGGCAGGCGGCGTTTCGCCCTCCGCCAGCACAAAGCCGATGGTCTGTCCCACCTGCACAATGTCTCCGGGTCGCGGGGCATCGGTGGGAATACACAAAACGCCGCCGTCCAGCGCTTCAATCTCCTGCGTTGCCTTTTCGCCTTCGAGCGAGAACAACATGGCGCCAGGAGTGATGATTTCCCCCGCGGCTTTGAGCCATTCGCCGAACGTCCCCTCTTCCATGGACCAGCCAAGGCGGGGAATGGTGATGGGGGTTGGCATGGGGTCGGTCCTTGGTCACTTGTCATTAGGAAGAGGCTGCTTGCTCACGGGTCAGTGGCATCAACATGCGAATGACCAATGCGAGGGACCAATGACGATCTCATTCCTTCAACAAATCGCGAATCGCTGTAAGCACATGTTCGACCGACGGGACCACTTCGCGTTCGAGGGACGGGGCGTACGGCGTGGGGGCGAAGGCACCGTTGAGCCGTTTGATCGGGGCGTCGAGATCGTTAAACCCGGCGTCGGCGACGTGGGCGGCAATCTCCGCCGCCAGACTGCACGGGCCGAAGGCTTCGTCGACGATCAACAACCGCCCGGTCTTGGCGACGGACTGAAGAATGGCTTCCGTATCCAAGGGTGAAACCGTGCGCGGATCGATGATTTCGATCGACACGCCTTCATTTGCGAGTTGCTCCGCCGCCTTCGTCGCGTGCTGCACCATGAACGACAGCGCGACCACAGTGGCGTCAGTGCCAGATCGTACGACTCGGGCCTCGCCGAAGGGAATCTCGTAGTGTTCTTCCGGAACGGGACCTTTGACCGACATCAGCTCGCGGTGTTCCAGAAACAGGACCGGATCGGAACTGCGCAGCGCATGCGCCATCAAGCCTTTGGCGTCATATGGCGATGCGGGCAGAACCACACGTAACCCCGGAATGTGCGAGTAGATCGCGTGATACATTCCCGAGTGATGCGTCGCCGCGGAGTGACCGATGCCGCCACAGCCGCGAAGCAGAATCGGCATCTTCAAACGACCGCTGCTCATGTATTGCATCTTCGCGATCTGATTGATCAGCTCGCCAAAGGCATCGTTGATGAAGTCGATGAACATGAAATCGATGACGGGGCGAGTGCCGGTCATTGCGGCTCCGCAACCGAGGCCGACGAACCCACGCTCGCAGATCGGGGTGTCGCACAAGCGCTCGCCGCCGTACTTGGCATGCAGGCCAAGCGTGGTGGTAAAGTTCCCGCCGCGGGCACCGATGCCTTCGCCCATGACAAAGATTGTGGGATCTTGCGCCATCGCGTGATCGAGCGCTTCAAGAGTCGCGGCGACGAACGTGAGTTGACGTTCAGTGTCGGGAGTGCGGGCGGGCGGGGGTGACGAAGCGGGGGAGTAGACA
>DASRYX010000443.1:0-13699 GCA_035686985.1 Planctomycetaceae bacterium
ACGCTGGGCATTGCCGTCTTCAGCGGCATGCTCGGCGTAACCATCTTCGGCGTGATCTTCACCCCGGTCTTCTTCTATGTCATCCGCAAATGGACGACGGACGGAAACCAACCTGCTGCCAAACCACCTGTAAGCGCGGCGACGATGCCGGCAGACCAACCGCCGGGTTCATCCCTTGAATCATCCCACTGACAGGACATGACACATGTTCGTTTTTGCTCAACGCGCCAGCTCCGTGGTCTTGTGCTTGTGCGGCGTGTTCTTTTGGGCCGACCGCATCACGGCACAGGAGGCCATTCAGCGGTTACCCGGTGATGTCAACGCGCTGCTGGTGATTGATGTCGCGGCGGCGTATCAATCGCCGTTGGCGCAGCAGGATCAGTGGGCCAAGAAAGTCGCGACGTCGTTTCTGGCGCAAGAGGTCTTTTTGCCGCCGTCGGCCAAGCGTGTGACGGTGGGCGCGCAACTTGATCTCAATGACTTTTTGTCGTGTACGCGCCAGCACGTCATTCTGGAAGTCAAAGCCGGCAATGATCTCGCGGGCGTCGCCGCTCTGACCGGGGGAGAAGTCGAAGCCGTCGGCGACCGCCGCGGGCTGGCGATCAATGGCGGGCGGTACATCGTCGAGGCGGCACCACATGTGTGGATGATGGCACAACCGGGCGGACGGCAAGCCTCATTGCGATGGGCACGCAGCGTGGCCAGCCAGGAGTCGCAGCTCTCGCCGTTCCTCACCGCCGCCGCGCAGATGGTGACGGCTCAGCGCCCGATTGTGCTGGCGCTCGATCTGACCGAGGCCGTTCCTCTTGCGGCTGCGAAAGCTGTTCTGGAAGACTTGCCGGGTAAGCCACTGAAGGGTGCCAGTCTTGATGCGGCCGCAACCGTGCTGGCCGGGGCGCAGGGCATTGTCGTTAAGATTCATCTGGGCACGAAGCGCACTGCGCAAGTGCGAGTCGCCTTCGCGCGATCCGCTCTGCCACTCGCCGCGGTGGGCATGCCCCTGGCGGAGGCCGTCCTGCAGCAATGGGGTGCGAGTCTGGAGGACTCCAAGGCTTGGACGGCCCAGGTGGACGGCCACGACATCGTGTTCGACGGCGAGCTTTCCGCAACGGGGATGAAGCGGCTGATCAGCATCGTCCAGCCTTCGGTCATTCCCCTCACCGAGGGAAAGGGCACTGCCAACGATGGCACCGCGATTGTTGCGGCGTCGCAGAAGTATCTGCGGTCGGTTCGCCACGAGCTGGACAGTCTGGAAGCAACGTTGAAGCGCACGCGCGACAATCACGCGCTGTGGTTTGAACGATCCGGCAAAGCGATTGATGGTCTCCCGTTGAAAAACGTTGATCCCGACCTCCAGGTCTATGGCGCTCGGGTCAGCAGTTCGCTGCGTTACCAGGCGCAGGCCGAACGGATGTCCAATGTCCGGATGGGAACCCGGCTGGCGGAATCGAAAGCCAACACCTTTTATTCGGGAGTCGGCCCGTATGGCGAAGTCTACGCCAACTACTCGCCCGGCAACGCCCCCGCGATCAATGCGGAACAGATCGAGGCGTCCCGCTCGGTGCGGTTCAGCGAATGGAAGCACATCGAGGACGGAATGACCGAGATCCGCCGCAAGCTGACGCAGAAGTACAACGAAGAATTCTAGCGGTGGTCCTGCGAACGGGGGCTTGCCCCGGCTCCCTACAATGGAAGGAGATTCACACCTTCCATTGAGCCCATTGCCATGTCCGCCGCGAACGAACGTCCCGCCCAACTGACGAACAATGACGGTCCCGTCGATCAAGCCGCGTCGCCGGGACGACCGTTGCCGGAATCCGATGCGCGCCTGCTCGATGCTTATTCGCAGGCGGTGATTCGCGTCGTGGAAACCGCGTCACCGGCGGTGTTGAGTCTTTCGGGAGCCTCCGCATCGGGCGGCTCGGGATCCGGCTTTGTCGTCAGCTCGGATGGATGGGCGCTCACGAACAGCCATGTGGTCAACGGCCGTTCCGAGCTAGTGGCTCTGACCGTTGATCAGGATCGACTGCGAGCGCGGGTCGTTGGAGATGACCCCGCTACGGATATCGCCGTTCTTCGTCTCGCCGCGTCGGATCTGCCGACGATTTCACTCGGCAATTCGGAAGCCGCCCGCGTAGGCCAGTTGGTCATCGCGATCGGCAGTCCGCTCGGACTGGAGTCGACAGTCTCCTCCGGCATCATCAGCGCGTTGGGGCGTCGCCTGCGTGGTGGTGACGGCCGACTGATTGAGAAGGTCATTCAGCACACGGCCCCGATCAATCCCGGCAATTCCGGTGGACCACTCGTTGATTCCCGGGGGCAGGTGTTGGGAATCAACACTGCGATGATCGCTCAGGCTCAAGGCCTCGGCATGGCGGTCCCCTCGCGCACCGCCGAATGGGTGCTGTCCGAAATCCGCGACCACGGTCTCGTCCGGCGTCGACACCTGGGCATCGCCGTGGGGGTCGCGGTGTTGCCGCAGCGCGTCGTTCAGGAACTCGACCTGTTAAACGCCACGGCGGTGGAGGTCCTGCAAGTGCAGCCCAACAGTCCCGCCGCCCGGGCCGGGTTGCGGCCGGAAGACCGCATCGTGGCGTTATCCGATCGGCTCGTGGAATCGACGGATGATCTGCACCGCCTGATGACCCTCGTCCCACCAGACCAAGATCTGCATCTCACGGTCATTCGCGATGAACAAATGCTTTCAATGACAGTTCGTGGCAGCCGCTGACGGAAGTCGCATACAGTGCGAGGCCGCAGTTATGTGCGGAGATCATGGAATGCCGCCGAACTTTTTCGTCGGGCTGAGTGCCTGCTCGGTCACGACTTTCAAGAGGATTTTCGCATGACCTCGGACGACTCCGGACAATCAGGGACCAAGACAGCCCTGACGGTTCTAGTCGCGCTCAGTGTTTCGCATCTGCTCAATGACACGATTCAAGCGATGATTTCCGCCGTTGAGCTGCAACGGAGTGGATCGAACACCGTCACTTTAAGGCATTCAGCAAACTATCGATGCCCGCTTTGGCGACTTCGGCGTCCTGCTCGCCGGTCGCACCGCCGACTCCAACCGCGCCGATGACTTGTCCCTCCACCACGATCGGTACACCGCCGAAGAGGCCAGTCATTTTGCCGCCGTTCGCCGCCGCCGCATTCTGCAGACTCAGATTCAGCAGCAGATCGGGCTCGGCATCGCCGCGTTTGACCGGTCCCGTCGGCTGCCGGGTGGTCGCGGCGGCAACCGCCTTAGTCAGCGCTGTGGAGACGCTCGCCGGACGCGCGCCGTCCATACGTTGAAAGGCCAACAGATGCCCGCCGTCGTCAACCACGGCAATGTTCACCTTCACTTTCATTTCCAAGGCCTTCTCCTTCGCCGCCTTCAGAATCGTCTCTGCTCCGGCCAAGTTTAGCTGCACACGTTGACGCGTCACCAACTCCGATTGCGCGTCGCAGACGCCGTGGGCCGTGAAAACCAGCACGACGCCGGCCATAACGAACTTCATATTTTGATGGGCTTGCACGACTGACTCCTCGGTTCAAGACAAGTGACAGAAAAGAACCCAATATCGATGGCGGGAAGACGATCGCGCTGACGATCTTCATCTTGCATGAAATCTACGACTGACGCAGTTGCTCTAAAAGTTTCGCGATCGCGTCGAACTCGGTGGGTTTCACGAGGTGGTGGTTGAAGCCGGCTTCAGCGGTGCGGCGGCGGTCTTCGGGTTGGCCCCAGCCGGTGAGCGCGACGAGGATCGGCTGCGGCAGGTTCTCCATCTGACGGATCCGGCGGGCGACTTCGTAACCATCCATCCTCGGCATGCCGAGATCGAGGAAGATCAACTCGGGTTGATAATCCCGGACCAGGGCCAACGTCGACGGGCCATCGTGCATCAGCTGAACCTGATGGCCCTGCAACTGAAGCCACTTGTAAAGGGTCAGGGCGGCATCGCGGTTGTCATCGACCACCAGCAGGCGATGTCCTGTGAACTCGGACGGCGCGACGACATCCCGCTGCGGCGAAAGCGTCTGACTCGTCCGCGAGATAAGCGGCAGCCGCACTAGGAATTCGCTGCCGGTGCCGAGGCCCGCGCTGTGAGCGGTCACCGTTCCGCCGTGCATTTCGACGAGGTTCTTCACCAGCGTGAGGCCGATGCCCAGTCCGCCGTGCGTTTTCGTGCTGGCATGATCGGCCTGCACAAACAGCTCAAAGATCTGCGTGAGCATCTCAGGGGCGATGCCGATGCCCGCATCGCGAACGGACAACACGGCCTGGTTTCCCTCGCGACGGGCAGTCACCCAGATCCGTCCCTGCGATTCGCTGTACTTCGCCGCGTTTGTGAACAAGTTGCCCACGACCTGGGCCAATCGAATGGGGTCGGCATCCAGCAGCAGCGAGTCCTCAGCCGCTATGATCTCGAGCGTATGCCGCTGCAGCTCGATCAGCGGTTGTGCCATTTCGACCGCGCGGGCGATGATGTTCGACAACTCCACCGGCTCGCGCCGCAGCTCGATTTTGCCGCGCATGACGCGGGACACATCGAGCAGATCATCGACCAGGCGGACCAGATGGTGGACCTGCCGCTCCATGATGTCGCGGGTCTCCTGAGCCATCGCGTCATCGAGCCGCGGCAACTTGAGGATCTCGAGCGCATTGCGGATTGGCGCCAGCGGATTACGCAGCTCATGCGCCAGCGTCGCTAGAAACTCATCCTTCCGCCGATCCGCCTCCCGCAGAGCCTCGTTGGCTTCTCGCTGATCGGTGATATCGATGTTGACGCCGATCATCCGCAACGGGTTACCGGCCTCATCGTCGACGACACGGCCTTGCGCCGCGATCCAGCGCACCTGACCGTCCGGACGGACGATGCGAAATTCGGTTACGAGGTCGACACGGTTCTGCACTGCCTGAACGCTATCAGCTACCGCTCTTTCACGGTCATCGGGATGAACCGCCTGCTTCCAATGATCCAACCGGCCGCCAAATCCCCCGGGCGGGAGGCCGAACAATTCTTCTTCAATCGGTGACCAGACCACTTCGCCGGTCTGAATGTTCCAGTCGAAGGTTCCAATTCGACCCACCCGCTGCGCGAGTTCCAGCCGCTCTTTGTGGCGGCGCAATTCTGCATCCGCGTCGATCCGATCGGTGATGTCGATCGCCATTCCGCCGACGAAAGCGGCCTTGCCGTCGGTGGCCGGGATGACAAACTTGCTGACCAACGACTGTCTCACCCGTCCGGAGGAATCTTCCAGAGACTCAACCGACTGAATCCCACTTCCGGATGCCTTCGCGCGCTCATCATTCGCTATAAACTGTCGGGCTGTGGCGGCGTCAAACACCTCGTCGTCGCGCTTCCCGTACAGCATTTCGCGCGGCATTCCAAAGGCTTGTTGCGCCGCGTCGTTGACGTAGACATAACGGCCGTCGCCGTCTTTGATCCACGCGAGTCCGGAGAGGTGTTGCATGAATCGCGAGAAACGCCGTTCACTCTCCCGCAGTGCCGTATCGGCTTCCTTTTGAGCCGTGACATCCTGTACCACCGCAACCCAGCCTGAAATGCCGCCATCGCTCTCGACAATCGGTTCGTAGCTGCACTTCATCACGCGCTTTCCGAGCTCTCGATAGGGAATCGTGACCTCATACTCCACGTATTCCCCTGACAGCACCCGCTCGATATATGGTTCAATCATGCGATAGGCGGCGTCCCCGAGAATTTCTGCCAGCGTCCGGCCGACCAGCTCCGCAGGCTGCCGGCGAAACCGCTCCGCATACGGCTTGTTCACAAACAGATACCGTCGATCGCGACTGCAATGCGCCAGGTAGACAGGGGCGCTGTCGGTGACAAAGCGCAGTTGAGCCTCGCGGGCCTCGAGCCGGGCTTCTGCCTCGCGGCGATCGGTGATATCAGTGACAGTGCCGATGTAACCGACAACCGCGCCGTCAACACTACGGATCGCCGCGGCGGCCCCCCGCAGCCAAGTGATGTTTCCCGCAGGGGATTGAAAGCGATACTCGCACCGGAATTCTCGCTGTTCCTGAGCAGCCGCGTACCACTCCGCGGCGACGCGCGGCCGGTCTTCAGGATGGAGCGCGGTGACCCAGCCTTGACCGTACGCTGCTTCAAGACTGAGGCCGGACAGTTCCCGCCAGCGTGCGTTCACGAACATGCAGTTGCCTTGGGCATCGGTCTGGAAGATTCCGACCGGCGCGCATTCGGCCAGAGCCTGAAACGAACTTTCAGGCACCGGTACGGATTGTCGTGAACCGGGAACAGTGACCGAAATGGCAACGACTCCTTCAAGGGCAGAGCGGACGTCGAACCTGCATTCTAACGAGAGCCCCGCATTGACCGGAACTTGTGAATGGTCGCGAAGCTTGTTTTCCGAGATGTGCCTCCCGTGCGACCAAGATGGATCGATGCGCGCTTTTGCGCCATCGTTCTTCGAACAGGAGTTCCGTCTCACGGTGAATGTTGAAGGTGGGACGCTGGCGTGGGATCAGGCGGGATTGCCCGTCACCCGCGGGAAGAAAATGATGTCTCTCGAACGTCAGGTCCGCATCGCCGCCGGTTCGCTCGTGCTCATTGGCGTCGTTCTTGCATGGATGGTCCATCCGTACCTGATCAGGCTGTCGGCGTTTGTCGGCGCGGGACTGGTCTTCGCCGGAATTACTGACACCTGCGGTATGGGGATGCTGCTGGCGCGGATGCCTTGGAATCAGGTTGCATGGTGCCGCCTGTGCGACACCGGGGCTGCTTGAGATGATTGCGACACTGCGTCCGCCGGGCGGCTTCGCGCGCCTGCTGCACGGACGGCAACAGCAGGGCAATCAGAATCGCGGAAAGCATACGCGACTCCGAAAGTCAGCGTGCGCGACTCTAGTGACCCAGTCAGCAGCAGCACAGTTTGAAACAGGAAGCGAAGGATCGCCTCCGCACGATTACCAAGAACGGACTACGTTGAGATTGCTTATCGCGCTCCACGTGTCACACTGGATCCGTGATTTGACTTCCCTGGTCGCGCGGCAGGCGACGAGAAACCTTTAGAGAGACCGACTATGAGCCACTACCAGATCGCCGTGATTATCGGGAGTCTTCGCAAAGACTCTTTTAATCGCAAGCTCGCCACCGCGATCGTGAAGCTTGCGCCCGAGGAGTTCAGCTTCAAACCCGTCTCGATTGGCGATCTCCCGCTGTACAATCAGGATGACGACGCGAACCCAGCTGAATCCGTGAAACGGCTCAAATCAGAGATCTCGGCGTCGCAGGGACTGCTGTTCGTCACACCGGAATACAATCGCTCCATGCCCGGCGTGTTAAAGAACGCCCTCGACCACGCATCGCGCCCGTATGGCCAGAGCGCCTGGGGCGGTAAGCCGGCTGGCGTGCTCGGCGCGTCGATCGGCTCAATCGGCACGGCGATGGCACAACAGCATCTGCGAAATGTACTGGCGTACCTGGATGTCCCCACAATGGGCCAACCGGAAGCATTCATTCACGTTAAGGACGACTTGTTCGACACGCAAGGAAACATCGGCCCGGGCAGCCAGCAGTTCCTCCAGAAATGGATGAACAGCTACGTCGCCTGGGTCAAGAAGCATGCGCAGCCGGCTTAGCGTCACCGTTAGTACGACGGCAACTCTGTTCAACCAGGGATTCGGCTCGCTTCCGCAATTCCATCTGCGCGGAGAGAGGCCTTAACCAACAGACGACTGGCAAAGCTGGTCGAGCCGAAAACAGGTCCATTTCCGCACTCCAAGATGTGACCTCTCGAGATAAACGTCGTAGTAGCGGTTGGGGGAGGGGCAGCAGCGCGGCTTACCAATCGAGCGGACGTGTGGGCACGTACGACCTCGGCATTGCTGACCCCAAATCAATTCGACGGGTGACGCCGATTTTCGGAAACGCACACGCTCCCATCAACACGTGCTGCTGTGTAAGATCGTTGTTGCCCCGAAGCGTCTCAAGATCTCAAAGCAGGCCGACAGGAGCAACGACCTATGATGGGGAAACCATCGGTCGCGATCGTTCTATTTTTTTCATTACTGCAGACAAGTTCGCTCTTCGGTTTCGAATCATCGGCCGCAGAGGTCGATTTCTTTGAAAAGCAGGTTCGGCCGGTGCTGGTCGAGCACTGTCAAAAGTGCCACGGGGCGGCGAAGCAGTGGGCGAATCTGCGGCTCGATTCGCGCGAGGCGATGCTCAAGGGAGGTGATAACGGCCCGGCGATCGTGCCCGGTCAGCCGGAAGCCAGCCTGCTCATTCGCGCGGTGCGTCATACCGACGAAAATCTCAAGATGCCGGAGAACGGCAAGCTCGCCGACGGTCAAATTGCCGCGCTGGTTCGTTGGGTGGAGCAGGGAGCAGTCTATCCAGGCGGCGCGATTGCGACCGCGCAGTTGCGTGATCCGAATCACTGGTCGTTCCGCCCACCCGTCCCACAATCACTCCCGGCAGTGAAGGATGTGGCCTGGCCGCAGTCGCCGATTGATCACTTCATTCTCGCGAAGCTGGAAGCGGCGAATGTGGCCCCCGCTGCCCCAGCCGACAAACGGACGCTGATCCGCCGCGTGACGTTTGATCTGACTGGACTACCACCGACGCAGGCGGAGATTGAAAGCTTCCTCAACGATCAACGTCCCGAAGCGTTCGCCATTGTGGTCGATCGCTTGCAGGATTCGCCCGCATACGGTGAGCATTGGGGACGGCACTGGCTCGATGTCGCACGATACGCCGATTCCAACGGCCTCGATGAAAACATCGCCCACGGGAACGCCTGGCGGTATCGCGATTATGTTGTCGCCTCGATCAATCAGGACAAACCGTTCGATCAATTCGTGATCGAACAGATCGCGGGGGATCTGTTGCCGTTCAATAGCGAATCCCAACAGCACTCGCAGTTGATCGCCACCGGATTTCTCTCTATCGGACCGAAGGTGCTCGCCGAGGTGGATCAACCGAAGATGCGGATGGACATCGTCGATGAGCAGATCGATGCGGTGGGACGCGTGTTTCTCGGGCTGACGCTGGGATGTGCCCGCTGCCACGATCACAAGTTTGATCCCATCACCGCTGGCGATTACTACGGCCTTGCGGGGATCTTCAAAAGCACGCGGACGATGGACAGCTACGTCAAAGTGGCAAAATGGCACGAACACGTGCTGCCGTCCGCGGAAGCAACGAAACTGAAGGCCGCGTTCGACGCCGATGTCGCCGCGAGAAAACAATCACTTGCGGAGTTCATCACCAAAGCAGACCAAGCCGCGAAAGCTGGGCTCGCTGCTGATGCGGCCGTTCCTGAGAAGCTGGAAACGCTTTATCCTGACGCGACCAAAACCGAACTTGCGAAGCTGCGCGAGCAACTGGCGGCACTCGAGCGAGACGGCCCCAATCTCCCGACCACGATGGGCGTGACCGATGATGAAATCGTCGATGTCGCGATTCATCTGCGGGGCGACACACAGAAACTCGGCGACGTCGTCCGACGACGAACTCCGGGCAGCATTACTGGCGCAAATTCGCCGGAGTTCCCGGAGAAATCCAGTGGACGGCAGCAACTCGCCCAATGGCTCATGGACCCCCAGCATCCTTTGACGGCGCGTGTGTTGGTGAACCGAGTCTGGCGGTGGCATTTCGGGCGGGGGCTGGTCCGTACGACGGATAATTTTGGCCTGCTCGGGGAAGCGCCTTCGCACCCCGAGTTGCTCGACTGGCTGGCCCAGCGGTTCATCGCGGACGGCTGGTCGCTGAAATCGTTGCATCGGCTGCTCGTGAATTCGAGCAGCTATCAGCAGTCTACTGTGCCACGGTCGGAGACATTGGAAGCCGATCCCGAGAACCGTCTGCTCGGTCGGTTCAGCCTTCGCCGTCTCAGTGCGGAAGAAGTTCGTGACGCATTGCTGATGGTGAGCGGGCAACTGGATCCGACGATCGGTGGTTCGGTTCTCAAGGTCAAGAACCGCGGCTATCTGTTTGATCACACCTCGATTGACCTCACCGATTACACCAGCAACCGGCGCTCACTCTATCTGCCGGTGATCCGCAATCACGTTTACGACCTGTTTCAGCTTCTCGATTTCCCCGATCCCGCGGTTCCCACCGGCGATCGCTCCACGAGCACGGTAGCACCCCAAGCTTTGCTGATGATGAACAGTGATTTTGTCATGCAAGCGGCGGAACGAGTAGCAATGCATGTCGTCGAGAAACATTCTTCCAACCCCGAACGGTTGTTGGCTGTGGTGAATGCGATCTACGGTCGCGATGCGACAAAAGAAGAGGCGGCATCGCATCAGCAGTTTTTGGATCGTGTCGAAAAAACGCTCATCGATTCTGAAACGGATGCAGCGATTCGCACGCGGCACGCCTGGACTATCTTGTGCCATACATTGCTGGCCTCCAACGAATTCATTTATGTGAAGTAAGGTGCGTATGGATCACACACCGTTGTCCCGCAGGGCCATGCTCCGCCGTTCTGCAGTGGGGTTCGGTTCGTTGGCGCTGGCATCCATGCTGGGTGATGATGCTTGCGCAACTGAGACCGTGAATCCCCTTGCGCCCGTGTTGCCTCATTTTGCCGCGCGGGCGAAGCGGATTATCTTTCTCTTCATGAGTGGCGGTCCGTCGCAAGTTGACACGTTTGATCCCAAGCCTCTGCTCACTCGCGATGATGGCAAGCCGCTGCCATTCGAGAAGCCGCGCGTGCAGTTCAATACCACAGCGAATCTGATGAAATCGCCGTGGAAGTTCAAACAATATGGTGAGAGCGGTCTGTGGGTCAGCGAACTCTTTCCGCATCTTGCCCAGCGCGTCGACGATCTGTGCATGATTCATTCGTTGCACGGCACCAACCCGGCACACGGCGGGGCGGTGATGAAGATCCACACGGGCAGCGACAACTTCGTGCGCCCCAGCTTCGGATCGTGGGTCAGCTACGGCTTGGGAACTGAGAATCAGAACTTGCCAGCGTTTGTCACGATCTGTCCGACACTGGCGTTCGGCGGGATCAACAACTGGAGTTCCGCGTTTCTTCCCGCGGTCTATCAGGGAACGCCGTTTGGCGACGCTAGCATTCCCTCGGCGAAAGCGCAGGTGAAGTACATCCGCAACAGCCGATGGTCACGACGGGTGCAGGAGCTGCAGCTCGAAAAACTGCGGCAGATGAACCGCGAAGATCAGGCCCGTAGTGGTCCGGAAGCGTCTCTGGACGCCCGCATCAACTCGTTTGAACTCGCATTCCGCATGCAGTCAGAGTTGCCGAAGGTCGAAGATCTTTCCGGCGAGACGGAAGCGACGCAAAAGCTCTACGGGATGGACAACCCCGTCACAGCGAACTTTGGACGGATGTGCTTGACGGCCCGCCGATTTGCCGAAGCCGGCGTGCGGTTCATTCAGGTCACGCACAACGACAACAAGGTGCAGTGGGATCAGCACTCCGACTTAAAAGTCGGGCATGAAAAGAATGCGCTTGAGGTCGACTTGCCGATCGCCGGTCTGATGGCGGATCTCAAGGCCCGCGGATTACTTGAAGACACCCTCGTCTGGTGGGGCGGCGAATTCGGCCGCACTCCCACGGCAGAGGGAGGCGGCACCGGACGTGACCACAATCAGGAAGGCTTCACCATGTGGCTCTCCGGCGGCGGGGTGAAGGGCGGCTTCCGTTACGGTGCGACCGACGACTACGGTTACTACGCCGTCGATAACAAAGTGCACATTCACGATCTGCATGCCACGATGCTGCACATCCTCGGCCTCGACCACGAACGCCTGACCTACCGTTATGCCGGCCGTGATTTCCGTCTGACCGATGTGCACGGCAATGTCGTGCACGACATTCTGGCATGAGTTTCTGCGCTCCCGATTGGACGACGGCATGTTGAAGATCACCCGGCTCGAAACCTTCGTCATTGGCGATGGGCCGGAGATTGATCCCGACAAAGGGGGCGTCGAACCGCTGGCTTGCCTTCGCGTGCACACTGATGACGGTCTCGTTGGTCTCTCCGAAGTCTTTCGTGTCCCGCCCGGCGTCGTGCAGGCCACCGTCGGCGGACCGAACACGCATTTCGGACGGCTCTTAATCGGACAAGAGATCACGCATCCCGAACGGCTGTGGCAGCACGTGTGGGATTCGCTGATCCACACCAACCGCCGCGGCTGGGAGATCATCATCCTCGGTGCCCTGGATGTCGCGATCTGGGACATTTACGGACAAGCACTTCAACAACCGGTGTGGCAACTTCTCGGGGGCGTGCAGCGGGGCTTCTTTCAAACCCATCGCGAAACCCGCACACGCAGTGTCGTCCCGTATTGCACGATCGTCTCGGAGGTGTGGGGCGGCGAAGCGATGTTCACGCAACAGACCCGCCGTGTCGAACAGCTGGCGGAACTCGGCTACCGCGCGTTCAAGGCTGAGCCGATGATGTCGACGCCGGCCGATGTTGTCGAACTGGCCCGCCGCACGCGCAAGCTGCTGGGACCGGAACCGACGCTGATGGTTGATGTCGGTTATCTCTTCAACGATGTCCCCACTGTGGCGCGGATCTGTCGTGAACTGGAAGAGTTCGATCTCTATTTCTTCGAGACTCCGTTCCCCGTCGACACGCCCGAACCCTACGCACGGCTCGCCGAGTTGACGTCGATTCCGCTGGCCATGGGGGAACACGGCGTCACACGCTGGGAGTTTCTCGACATGATGGACCGCGGCCGCGTGTCGGTTGTGCAGCCCTACATGACGACCTGCGGCGGGCTGACCGAAGCCAAGCGGATTGTCGATCTCGCGGTCCCGCGCGGGGCACTGGTCTGTCCCGGCAACTGGTCGACGCAAATTCTGGGGACCGCGTCGGTCCATCTGGCGGCCTACTCGCCCGTCACCCCGTTCATTGAATTCGCCGCCGCGGAAGTGTTTGATTCACCCCTACGTCGCGAATTGCAGGACCATGGTTTCCCCGTGAAGAATGGTGAAATCGCGTTCCCGGACACACCAGGAATCGGTTACCGACTTCCCGATGAAGTGGTTCAAAAATATCGAATGGATTGACAACCGTGACTTCCACAACGCCTTCACAACCGCACGCCGCCGGTTTCGTGGTCCCTTCCTCATGACTTGAGATTTCCATGAATGATCCGGTTGCCGCGAGTTCACTTTCTCCGATTGTTCGCTGGCGGGTTGTTGTCCTGCTGATGGCGTTCGCCGGCTTCGGACATTTCAACCGGGTGGCGATCTCGGTCGCCGGAAGCGAAGTCTTCATTCCGAAGGTGGGTCTGAGCGAAGTCCAGATGGGGTGGGTCTACACGGCCTTTCTGATCGTGTACACCCTCGCCATGGTGCCGGGCGGCTGGCTGATTGACCGCATCGGCTCGGCCCGGGCGTTGGCGCTGTATGGGCTGAGCATGGGCCTGTTCGTCGCACTGACCGGCGTCGTGGGATGGCTGACCGGCCGTCCCGAAAGTTTATGGATCGGGCTGCTGATCATCCGTAGTTGCGCGGGATGCTGCAGCGCACCGCTGCATCCCGGGGCGGCACACGTTGTGTCCGACCTGATGCCCGAACGGAGCCGCGCGACTGCAAACGGCATGGTCACCGCCGGAGCCCTCATTGGCATCGCCTTCAGTTTTCCGGCCTTTGGCTGGTTGATGGATCGGCTGAACTGGCCGCTGGCGTTCGTCGTCAGTGGATTGCTGATGATCGCGTTCAGCCTCTTCTGGAA
>DASRYX010000444.1:0-9637 GCA_035686985.1 Planctomycetaceae bacterium
CTCATGCAATGATTCCGCGGCCCGCTCGATGACGTTGTCGACATTGCCACGGTTGGTCGTCATCAGCGAATTGACATTCGCACCGACTTTTTGCCATTCGTTCGTCGTCGCGGCCATCGAATCCAGCAATTGGACCGCGCGCCCTTCGAGGCGCTGCACGGCGGCAAGCGGATCGGACGCTCCCTGGCCGATGACATCCGAGCCATCAACGAGAAACTCCGCGCTGCGGCCGGGAAGAAACTCCAGTGCGGCTTCGCCGAGCAGCGAGCGCGTCACCATGGGCCGGCTGTCGCTCCGGATCTTGATCTCCGGACGAACGCCCAGCTCGGCAGTAACACCTTCGCCGTCATTGAAGCGAATCCGCGCGACATGTCCGATCGGCAAGCCGCTCATGAGAACCGGTGCGCCGTGATAGAGCCCCCCGGCGGTTTCCAGATGGACATTCACCGTGTAGCGCTTCTGCAGATCCTTCTGCAGGTCGCCGAAGCGGATGATCAGCCCGGTCCCGATCGACAACGCGACCAGCACCACCAGCCCGACCTGAAACTGCAGCTTGCGTTCGTTGTTCATGATTGGCTAAGGGCTAAGAGTTAAGGGCTGAGAGACAGAGGACGTTCCAATAAACATTGCCTTCGGACGACAGCTCAGCGCCGGGGTCTTTTCTGTCCCTTAGCTCTTAGCTCTTAGCCCTCAGCTTCTTTCACGCCGCCAATTCCTGGATGCGCCGGGTCGCATCGCCGCGGATGAAGTCACAAACGCGTTCGTCTTCACTGAGGAACGCCTCGTTTGCCGTTCCTTCAAACACGATCTGCGATTCCCCCGGTTGCAGCCGGGCCAGCGGGTACAACATCACGACACGATCCGCGACCCGGCGGACGGTGTGCATGTCATGCGTCACCACCACGCTGGTGACCGATTGCCGTTCGCGGGTCCGCAGAATGAGCTCGTTGATCACGTCACTCATCACGGGATCAAGCCCGGTGGTCGGCTCATCGTAGAACATCACCTCCGGCGACAACGCCAGGGCGCGTGCCAAGCCGACGCGCTTCTTCATCCCGCCGGAGAGTTCACTCGGACGTTTGTTCGCCGTGGTCGCGGGCAGGCCGACATCCTGCAGCCGCTGCATCACGACATCCCGGATCGCCGCTTCGGTCATCTTCCGGTTTTCCCGCAGACCAAAGGCGACATTCTCGAAGACGTTCAAGCTGTCAAAAAGCGCGGCTCCCTGAAACAGATAACCGAACCGCAGTCGCTGCCGGCGCATTTCGGCATTAGACATCGTGGCGACCGACTGGCCCTGCCAGCACACGGTTCCCTGTGTGGGATTCAACAGCCCCGCGAGCAGCTTCGTGGTCACACTTTTGCCACAGCCGCTCTCACCAATCAGCACGAGCGTTTCCCCCGGGCGGACCTGAAACGACACGTCGCGGAGCACGGCTTGCGTGCCGAACCGCTGCGTGACATTTCGCAGTTCCAGCATGGCGGCGGATGTGTTGGGAAGCGGCATGCTCACGGTGCATTCGTGCGGAGAAGGTAGGGTTTGTCGAGTCTTCGAGGCGAACCTCTTTTCCGCGTATGTTCGTCAGTGGTTCGCCTCGCGGACTCGGCAAACCCTACAGTCTCAGTACGGGACCAATCAGAACAACATGAAACCGCCGTACAGGATGCGGTAGAGCTGCAGGAACGCGACACCGAGAATGAAGTCGAGAACCAGAATCGCGATGAACGAATACACGAACGCTTCGGTCGCCGCGCGACCCACGCCTTCGGCTCCCGCCCCGCAATGAAACCCGCGATGACACGCCACGACGGCAATCGCGGCACCGAACGTAAGACTCTTCGCCACACCACTCGAGCAATCGAAAGCAGTGACGAAACTATCGGAGTACAACCAGTAGTAATGATCACTGACGCCGAGGGCGTACACGCTGACGGCCCAGCCGCCGAGCATGCCGATGCCATCCGCCAGAATCGTGAGGACGGGGATTAAGAGGAAACACGCCAGAAAGCGCGGAACGACGAGGTAACCAATCGGATCCGCGCCGAGGGCCTGCAGCGCGTCAATCTGTTCCGTCACGCGCATCGTGCCGATCTCGGCGGCAATGCGGCTGCCAATGCGGCCGGCGAGCATCGTCGCGGCGAGCACCGGTCCTAATTCTTTCACCAGCGAAACGTTGACCACCGAGCCGAGCCGGCTTTCCACGTGCATCAGCCGCAGCGTGTCGAACGTCTGGACCGCGAGCACCATGCCGATGAACAGTCCGGTCACGAGAATGACCGGCAGGCTTTGCACGCCGACGTCGTGCATGATCGGCCACAGAACCTTGCCCCGTGGCATGCGCGGCAGCTGCGAAATCAGCTTCGCGACGAAGCCGGTGAGATCGCCGACGGCGATGACGCCTTCAATCGCGATCCGGCCCACCCCGTGGATGAGCGTCGGCGCTGGTTGTTTCGGTAAAACAGCGGACATCGGCAAACCTCAAACGGCGTTCGCACCTGAGTCGGTGCGCGGCCGGGGCGTGAAGTAGCAGATTCTGCCGACCGTGAGGAGAGCAGTTTTTCCCGTCTTGAAGCCGGGCGTTTTCCTCATCGCCCGGCTTCTGCATTTTAATTCACCGTCGACGATGCCCCCAAGACAAGATGCCCGGCATTGAGGAAAATGCCGGGCATCGATGGTACTTTGAGCGGACCACTCCGGGAGCCGGGCTCATGTCACGCATCATCAATCTGATCGTTGCGATAATCATCTGCGGAGCAACCGCGTTCGCTGAGGTTGTCCGGTATGAAATCACCGACCGGCAGCCCCTTGCGAATGGTGAAGCGTTCGGCGACCGCGGGGCTTATGAGCGGATCGATGGCCGGGTGTACTACGAACTGGACCCGGAGCATCCTGCGAATGCGGCGATCGTTGATCTGAAACTCGCGCCGCGAAACTCCCAAGGCCGCGTGGAATTCTGGGCCGATCTGTGCGTGCTCGCGCCGAAGGATCCGACGAAAGCCAACGGGGCCGTCCTGTATGACGTGAACAACCGCGGCAACAAACTCGCGCTCGGCATGTTCAACGAAGCCGGCGGGAACAATCCCCGGACCCGAGCCGACTGCGGCAACGGCTTTTTGATGGAGCAGGGCTTCACCATCGTCTGGTGCGGCTGGGATGGCGAACTGCTCCCCGGCGGCGATCGATTGCGACTCACGGCGCCGCTGGCTCGCGAGGGCGACAAACCGCTCACCGGTAAAGTCCGCTGTGAGATCGTCATCAACGAAGCCGGAACGACCCGCACCGTCATCAACTGGGCGAATCACGGATCCTATCGCCCCACGGCGGACGGACTCCTCAATGCAACCCTGACGCTGCGCCAGCGGCCGGAGCAGGAACGGATGCCGGTTCCGCGTTCCGAGTGGAAGCTCCACGTCAGCGATGTCTCCAGCGACGCACCCACGCAACTGCCGAAGGTCGAACTGGAGATCCCGGACGAATTTGAACCCGGCTGGATTTATGAAGTCATTTACGAGGCCCAGGACCCGCTGGTGATGGGCGTGGGATTCGCCGCTGTGCGGGATCTGATGGCATCGCTCAAAGACGGCAGCGGGACGGGTCATCCGTTGCTGCAGGACAGCAAGCCGTGGATCACGCGGGCGCATGGTTTCGGCGTGTCCCAGTCGGGCCGCTTCCTGCGGGAGTTCCTGCACGCGGGGTTCAATGCCGATGAACACCGCCGCAAAGTGTTTGATGGATTGATCCCGCATGTCGCCGGCGGCGGTCTCGGATCCTTCAATCACCGCTTCGCTCAGCCGACCCGGCACGCCAACCAGCACGATCACCACGATTACCCGCCGGATCGGTTCCCCTTCGCCTATGACACGCAGACCGATCCGTTCACCGGGCAGACGGATGGTCTGCTCGCCAGGGCCGTGGCGACGAACACGGTGCCGAAGATCTTCCATACGCAATCCACCGCGGAGTACTGGACCCGCGCGGGTTCGCTGCCGCACACGAATGTCACCGATTACAGCGACGCCGACGTGCCGGACAACGTGCGGTTCTACACCTTTGGTGGCACGCAACATGGACCGAGCGGTTACCCGCCTGGCAAAGCCAACGCGGTGCATCTGCACAATCCCGCGAACTACAAGCCGTTTCTGCGGGCGCTGCTGCTCGCGCTCGATCAATGGGTGAAGGAAGACATCACGCCGCCGCCGAGTGTCTATCCGCGCTTTTCGGAAGGGGCATTGGTCGCGCCGACTGCTGCTGCGACCGGCTTTCCCTCGATACCCGGAGCCCGGTTTCCAACGGTGATTCACGCCCCATTGTGGCTCGATCTCGGTCCACGCTGGGCGACGGAGCGGATCGTCGACCTGCAGCCGCCGGAGATCCGAGGACGCTATACGGTGTTCGTCCCGCAGTGTGACGCCGATGGTAACGAGCTGGGTTGTCTGACGCCGCCAGAAGTCGCCATGCCCACGGGCACCTATACCGGTTGGAATCTGCGGAGTGCCGACGCGGGGGCGATGGGCGAGCTGGTGAGTCTGACCGGATCGTACATTCCGTTTGTGATCTCCAAAGACGAACGCCTGAAAGCCAACGATCCGCGATTATCCGTTCGCGAACGGTATGCATCTCCCGAGGACTATCAGCGCGAAGTGACGGCGGTGTGCACACGCCTGCGTGAGCAGCGGTATCTCACCCCCAGCGATGCGGAACGCCTGCCCAAAGTGTTGACTGACCGCGTGCGACCCTTGTTTCGAGACTGATCCGTGAGCGGAATGGCGCTACGTTGAAAAAGCGTGGTGGGAAAGTTTTGACGCGGGAGGACCTGGTCATTCCCGCGCAGGCGGGAATCCAGGCCTTTGTGCCGGTGTCATCGCTGGTGCACTGACGCTGGATTCCCGCTTGCGCGGGAATGACGGGATGAGTGACATAAACGCTTTTTAACTCGGGACACTAGCCGCCGGTTCCGTGACCGGCGAAAAAAAACCGGCGGCTAGCGCCGTGCCGCTCACAAGAATATGAGACAGAACCAACATGGATGTCACTGAGCTGGCGGCCGAGTTGATCGCGGTGCGGTCGGTGAGCGCTGAATCCAACGTGGCGGTCAGCGATGTCGTCGAGCGTGTCCTGCGCGGTGACGACTTTGAGACCGAGCGTCTCGAATATGATGACGCGAATAGCGTCCGCAAGGCGTGCATCGTCGGCCGCAAAGGACCGTCCACCACCGGCGGGCTCGCGTTTTTCTGTCACACCGATGTCGTTCCGGCCGAGACATGGAATGGTCCCAACGGCGGGCCGTTTTCGCCCGGCGTGCATCACGGCCGGTTGTATGGTCGCGGCAGTTGTGACATGAAGGGCCCGCTCGCGGCGGCGATCACCGCAGCGAATCGTTTTTCATCTAACGAGTTGAAGGCACCGATCTACGTCATCGCCACCGCCGATGAAGAAGTCGGCTCACGCGGCGCGGCGGAAGTGGCCGAGCGGTCCGCGCTGTTTCAGCAACTCGTGCAGAGCGATGCCCGCGGCGTGATTACCGAGCCCACCGAGTTGCAGGTCGTTTATGCTCACAAAGGCGTCTACTGTCTGCAGATCACGAGCCGCGGACGAGCCGCCCATTCGAGCACGCGCCTGGGCGTGAATGCCAATCTTGCGATGATTCCGTTTCTCGCGGAGATGAAACAGATCCATGACGAGACGTTGACCGATCCCAAATGGCTGAACGAGGAATTCGACCCGCCGTGGATCAGTTGGAACATTGGCATCAACGATCACACGCCGGCGGTGAATATCACCGCCCCGCATTCGGTGTGCACCATTGCCTTTCGACCGATGCCGGGGCAAAAGCCGGACGAGTTGGTAGAGCGCGTCCGACAAGCGGCGCTGCGATGTGGGCTTGAATTCGAAGCACGGGTGACCGCCGGTCCGCTCTACACCGATCCGCAATCACCGTACGTTCGCGAGACGCTAACCCTGGTCGGTGGGACGGAAGCGAAGACCGTCGCCTATGGGACCGACGGCGTTATGCTCAGCGCGGTGCAGAACCTGATCGTGCTCGGTCCCGGAAGCATTCAACAGGCTCACACCGATGACGAATTCATCGCGCTTGACGCTCTGCAGGCCGGCGTGGAACTTTACACGCGGATGGTCCGGCACTGGTGCTGCCGTTGATCACAGCATGACTGCTGATCAACCACAGTGAAGCTTCGGCGGACAACGGAGCCAGACCCTACTTGGCGGAAGACGAACCGTGGGCGGTGTGTTCCAGCATCTCCCGGCAGGCCTTTGCGCACTTCTTACATTCGTCGGCGCACGCCTTCATGTGCTTGTCGTCCGGGAACCGTTCACACTGCTTGGCACATTTCTCACAGGCTTCTGCACAGCTTTCACAGATGGTGGCCGAGAGCACGCCCCGACGCGCGACAATGTTCGCGGCCGCCGCACAAATTTCGCCGCAATCCGCGCAGAACCGCAGGGTGTCGAGGTGCTCTTTCTTCCCTTCGGCAGTGAGTTTGGCGCAGTGATGACTGCACTTCTGACATTCCAGCTGGCACGCGGCACACGCCTTGGCGCAGGCTTCAAAGTGGGCCATGTTCTCATCGTGACCGCTTTTCTGCATCGCGGAGACCGAGCCTGCGACCAGAGAGACGGTGCCAGCAGCGCCGAGTGTCCCGAGCAATTGACGTCGATTCATGGAAGTTCTCCAGTATGCGATCGATCCCGGCCGACAGCAGCACCTTACCGCGCGTAACCAAGATTGCCAGAACAATCGTCGCGAATGACATGCCGAATTTTCCGACCGACCGAGCGTCAAACTATCGCGTCGCTCATTCGTGAGTTCGGAACATCGACAAATCCGATTCACGCAGCGTCCGCCGATGTGATACTCTGGCATAAACTTGCTGGCTCTGACTGAGGATTCGCCGTGACACTGTCGGTTCCCGGATGGCGTGGATCACGCCGTGATGTCGTGCGAACGGGCTCGCTCGGGCTGTTCGGCTTGTCCCTGCCGCAGTTATGGGCAGGACGCTCGTTAGCGACGGAAGCGTCGTGGGAAGCCACGTTCGGCCGCGCGAAGCAGTGCATCTTTCTTTTCATGTGGGGCGGCCCGGCCCATCAGGATACGTGGGATCTGAAACCGCACGCGCCGCGCGAAGTGCGGGGTGAGTTCTCGCCGATCTCGACGGTCGTGCCGGACATCCACATCAGCGAACATTTCCCGATGCTGGCCCAGCGGACGGACAAGCTCGCCATCATTCGGTCAATGACGCACGACAACGTCGATCACACGCCCTCAACGCATTACCTGCTCACCGGACAGGCACCGCCACCGGGTGGTGATCTCAGCAAAGACTGGCCAAGCATCGGGTCGGTCCTGGCGAAGCGCAATCACGGCAAGCCACCGATGCCGCCGTTTGTATCAATGCGGCCGACGGTTCCCGGCGATGTGCCACGATTCGTCGAAGAAAGTCACGGCCAGTTCTCCGGCTGGCTCAGCCCGACGTTCAACCCGCTGGTGATCGACGCCGATCCCGCGGCGAAGGATTATCGCGTCGGTGATTTCGCACCGATCGAGGGTGTCGATGCGTCACGTCTGGCGAAACGCCGCGCGGTGCTCGATGCCGTCGAGAAAGAAGCCGCGGCGCGATCGACCATGAACTTCATGTCGGCGCACTATTCTCGGGCATTTGATCTGCTCGATTCGCCCGTCGCGAAAGACGCCTTCGATCTCACGCAGGAACCGATCGCGCTGCGGGAACGATACGGGCTGAATCCGCACGGGCAATCGGTGCTACAAGCGCGGCGATTGATCGAACGTGGTGTGGCGCTCACGACGATTTTCTGGCCCAACGACGGCACCAAGAACGTCAGCGTTTACTGGGACACCCACTCCCGGAACTTTACCGATCTGAAGACGCGATTGATGCCGGTCGCCGATCAGGCGTTTTCAGCGCTGCTCGATGATCTGCAAGATCGCGGGATGCTCGATGAAACGCTGGTGATCTGGTCGGGCGAGTTCGGCCGCACGCCCAAGATCGGTCAGCGCAACAGTGACGCCGGGGCCGGTGCGGACGGTCGCGATCACTGGCCGAACTGCTTCACGACGGTCCTCGCCGGCGGCGGTGTGCCCGGCGGTCGGGTGTATGGTTCATCGGACCGCTTCGCCGCTTACCCAGCGACCGACGCCGTGCAGCCGGTAGATTTGACGGCGACGATCTATCACCTGCTGGGCGTGCCGCCGCACCTCGAACTCCGCGACACGCAAAACCGCCCGCTGGTCGTCTGCCCCGGCGACGTGCTGCACCGGTTGCTGCAGAGTTAGTTTTGCAAGTCAGGCACAGCCTGACCTACAAAGGACTAACCGTTGTTTTTGGCAAAATGTCGCGACACCGTCGGCGAGCGCCGTTCCGCTCACAAGACACCGGTCATTTCGTGAGGTAGACTGAAGCAACCTTACCTTACGAAAAGAGACGCGATGACGCATGCCTGGCACGATGTGATTCCCGGCGAAAGCCTGCCGCAGGAATTTACCACGGTGATCGAAATCCCCCGCGGTTCCAGTGTCAAGTACGAGCTTGATAAGGCAACGGGCCTGTTGCGTCTCGACCGGATGCTGCACTCGGCGGTTTACTACCCGGCGAATTACGGGTTCATTCCGCAGACCCTCGCCGAAGACGACGACCCGCTCGACGTACTGGTGCTCTGCCAGGAACCGGTCGATCCGCTGACGCTCGTCGAAGCCCGCGCGATCGGCCTGATGACCATGATCGACTGCGGCAAGCGCGATCACAAAGTGCTCGCGATTGCCACGCATGATCCGGAATTCAATTCGTTTCACGAAGCTGACGAGCTGCCGCCGCATCGCCTGGCGATGATCCGCCGATTCTTCCAGGACTACAAAATGCTGGAAGGCAAAGCGGTGGAGGTCGACGAGCTGACCTCGGCAAAGACCGCGTACCCGATCATTCTCGAAGCCCTGGAACGCTACAGCCAGGTGCGCCGGCGTGGGTTTAAATAGTAATCCATGTCGCTTGCGCTTTGCAGGCTCACAAGATCAGCGCGAAACTGTGATGCTGCAAAGCGCCAAGCGAAGATCTCACTCCTTCACGCGCACGGCGTGAAAGCCGAACTTACGGTTCGTCATCGTGACCGTGCCGGCGATCTGGGATTTGTCTTTCGTCCACAGATAGCCGTCCACCTGCATCTGGGCGTTGGCGAGCAGAATTTCCACCCGCAGGTTGTTCGGCGCAGATCCAAACTGGCCCAGGATGTCGTAGCGGTTCTGCAGTTCGTCAGACACGAACACGCCGGTGACTTTGCCGTTTTCGCCGACGGTGAGGTCCCATTCGCCTTTCCAGCGGCCGTCGACGTCCACTTTCCATGTCCCGGCGAAATCGAGTGGCACCACGGCTTCATTCGCGGCCGGATCATGTTTGTCGGTCTTTTCTGCCGCGGGAAGGATCGAACCGTTGAGCGCGACCATCACCGCATCACCCACCGATTTCACCGCCTGCTCGGGCGTGAACTCGATGTCCGCTCCCTGACCGGCAGGCACCACCTGCCCGATGTCGAAATTGAAGCCGAACCCCGGGAACAGCATCACGTCTTTGCCCGCGGCACTCGTCAGTTCGGTCCGATCACCCCGGTAAG
>DASRYX010000445.1:0-14232 GCA_035686985.1 Planctomycetaceae bacterium
TGACATGACCGCGAAAGAACTGTTCGGTTTCGACTTTGCGCACCACGAGCTGCGCATCCGCCGCTGTTTGAGCAGAAGCAGTCACCGGCCGCGAGCAGAAAACAACCACGATCATCGTGGCCATCGCCGCCCGGCGAAAACGCGTTGGCATCATTCCATTCTTACAGTTCTATGTGCCGCCCATCCCCGCCGATCTTTTTGCGATCTCCATTTTCGCTCCGCAGCCGACATCCGACAACCATGAGTTACGCTGTTACCGCTTGCCGTGGGTACTTCACGACAACCGCTGTCGGAGACAACAGAGATATGAACAAAAGCTTAGGAGAGTGTAGCCGATCTGCAAACGGGGTTGCGAGGAGCGTGATCCATCGTTAAATTTGGATGTAAGGATTGAATGACGTTTTCGAAAGGGCACTATGCGCTCATCCTTTCGAATCCGTCTGACCGGCGTTCGTCTTCGAGGCGAAGTCGCCGATCAGTCGGGTTATTTGCAACGGGTGATCTCCTGTGGGGGCCTCCCCACTCTCAGCGTGCGACAGGAAGGCTGGCAGGAAGCCCTCCGGCACAAATGGATCGAGAGCCAGAAAACGGGCTACGATCTCGGTGACACCGCTCTCAAAGACTGGTTCCGCAAGCACTGGCTCCCCTTCTGTCGTGTCAAACGGCTGGAGCATGTCGAAGGCCAGCAACGTTGGGAAGAATTCGCCGAAAAGGAATTCGCCCAGGTTTTCGAACTCATCCTCGACGGCGACCTCCTGCTGGATCGCATTCTCGATCGGATGGAAGACGGCTCAGAAAACCTCGAGATCATCAACTGGGCGCTGGACTGGGCGGTCTCCATGCCGCGAGTCCTTGAACTTCTGGAAATGATCGATATCAACCGCGCCCGTCTTGAACCGCTTATGGCAGACTAACCGCTTGAGTGAGTGCTATAATCCGCGTTCCCCTGGAACCGTGATTGTCCCGCTTCGAGCGACCGATGCCCTACGACTCGCTGGGTGATTTTCTCGCCGTGCTGCAAGACACCGGCGATGTCGTGCGCGTCGCCGTCCCCGTCGATGCCGCCGAAGAAATCGCCGCCATCACCAGCCAGGTGGTGAGCGCTCACCAAGATGGCGGCCCGGTTCTTATCTTTGCCAACGTGCGGAACAGCTCGTTCCCGGTTGTGACCAACGTCCTGGGGAACTCTCGCCGCATCTGCAAGGCATTGGGTATTTCTCACGCGAATGAACTCGCGCAGCGCTGGACGGATCGCGGAGCCGCATCGGCGGATGCTCGTACCGGATGGTTGCCGCGGTCTTCACGACAGGCTCCCGCACAACAGGTCATCCGCCTGGGCCGCGATGTCAACCTGTTCGAGCTGCCGATTCCGCGTCACACCGGCGAAGCCAATCCTGTGATCCATGCGGGACTGCTCGTCCTTGGCGATCCGCACACCGGGCAGCGATTTCTCGAACGGGTTCCCGTGCAGGTGCTTGATCGGGCCCGTCTCGCGCTGCACTTTCCGAAGTACGGATCACTCGCTGATCGTTTGCCGAACTCTGATCGGCAATGGCCGGCGGCGATCGTGCTTGGCGGTGATCCTTTGCATGCAGTCGCCGCTGAAACGCGAACCTGGCCGCAAGTGCCGGAAGGCTACGCCTGGGAGGGTTGCCTTCGCGGCAAAGGAATCGAGACCGCGCGGTGCCGGTCGCATGATCTGGAAATCCCTGCACACGCGGAGTGGGTCATCGAAGGCTTTCTGCATCCGGCCGGGCTGGACGCAGAACCGGCGTGGGAAGAGGCGCCTCCGGTCGCCTTATCGGGGGGACGGCTCGGCCGTGGTGGCCGACAGCCGGTGGTCCTTGTGAGTGCGCTCACGCATCGGGCCAACCCATTGCTGCCCGCGACGATCTGGGGCGCATCCCCGCAGGAAGAATACTGGTTGCGGCAGACCGCCGAGCAGATGTTCCTGCCGCAGCTGCAGCAGAGCTTTCCCGAGCTGGTCGACTGGCACGCACCGCCATTCGGTCGCGGCGAAGACGTGCTCTTTGTGAGTCTACGGCCGCAGTACCCCGGCCATCCCCGACAGCTCATGCATGCCTTATGGGGCCATCCCCGCGGGAAGACGGCGAAATTCATCGTCGTGGTCGATGCCGAAGTTAATGTTCACCAGCCGGATGCGGTTTGGTCCGCAGTCGCGGCGAATGTCGACGCCGAACGGGATACAGTGCGGGTGACCGGTCCTGCGGCCGCTGACGATTTCAATGCGCTGAACGGGCTGGTGGGTAAGATCGGAATCGATGCCACAAGAAAAGACAGCAGTGCAGCCATTGCGGCTCCGCCGGCAGAACTGAGACAGCGATTACGAGAACGCTGGACGGAATTGGGATTGCCACCTCGTTGGGGAGAGACATTGTGACGGCGACCGCCGCGGCGGAATCTTCGAACCTGGGCAGCGCGGGCGTCGACAAATCGGGCGAGCGCGTGCGGGAAATGTTCGGCGAGATCTCCGGCCGCTATGACTTCCTGAATCATCTCCTCTCCGGGGGCACCGATGTCTACTGGCGGTGGCGAACGGTCCGTGCCTGTCCGCCGCGCGGTGAGGCGCCGATCCTTGACGTGTGCACCGGCACAGGCGATCTGGCGCTGGCGTACTGGAAAAAAGGCCGCGGACAGATCGAAGTCGTCGGGACCGACTTCACGCCGGAGATGTTGCGGATCGCCGAGAAGAAGCGCGACCAGAGTGCGGCGAAATCAGCGGCGAAGGCCCCGCTGACGTTCATTGAAGCCGATACGCAAACGCTTCCGTTCGAAGACAACCGCTTTCAGATTGTCTCCGTCGCGTTCGGCCTGCGAAATGTGTCGGACACTGAGCGTGGAGTGCGCGAAATGACCCGCGTCTGTCAGCCCGGCGGCCGCGTGTGCATTCTTGAGTTTTCGATGCCGACCAATGCGCTCTTCCGCGGTGTCTACCGCTGGTACTTCCGCAATGTCCTGCCACGGATCGGACAGTTTTTCGCCCGCAATCGGCAGGCCGCCTACAATTATCTGCCGGAATCCGTCTCCGAGTTTCCGTACGGCCAGGCTCTCGCCGACAAACTGACCGCCTGGGGCCTGGAAAACGTGACTCACACCCCGTTCACGTTTGGCATCGCGACGCTGTATATCGGCACAAAGAAGAAGTAATCGGATTCAATGATGCGGGATCTCGTCGTTGCCATCACCGGGGCCAGTGGAGCCATTTACGCGGTACGCCTGCTGGAAGTGCTATTGGCCTGCGGTCGCACCGTGCATGTCACGCTCAGCCCGGCGGCGGCTGAAGTCATGGAGCACGAGCTCGGCCTCAAGATTGATCTGCTGAAGTGCGACGAGACCTCACTCATTCCCAAACCGGAGATGCTCCCGGACACGAGTCCCCTGAAACATCTGCGGGCGCATCCCGCCCCCGTGTCGCATAACAGCTCCGTTTTCAGCGACAGTGAAATCTACGTCGGAAAACTGATTTATCACCATTACCGCGATTACTACGCCGGGATTGCGAGCGGGTCGTTTCTCACCGAGGGGATGGTCATCTGCCCGTGTTCCGGCGGGACCCTTTCCAGCATTGCTACCGGGCAATCGCAGAACCTGATTCACCGCGCGGCCGATGTCCATCTCAAAGAACGCCGCAAGCTGATTGTCGTGCCTCGCGAAACGCCACTCAGCGGCATCACGCTGCACAACATGAAAGTGCTGTCCGATCAGGGGGCGGTGATCCTGCCAGCGTCGCCGGGGTTCTATCACCACCCGCGCGACATTTCGGATCTCGTCGACTTCGTCGTCGCCCGCATCTGCGACCAGCTCGGCGTGCGTCATGATCTGACCAAACGCTGGGGCGCTCCGACCCAGTTGTCGGATTGATTTCTCTCGGGAGGGCGAAGCTCCCGCTGAGCCACTGTGAGGCAACATGCTGTGAATCTATCATGGCTCAGCAGGAGCTTCGCCCTCCCACAGAAGGACATTCACGCGAGAATCGGTTGCACAACCTGTCCATGCACGTCGGTTAACCGAAACTGCCGGCCCTGGAACTTGAACGTCAGGCGTTCGTGATCGATGCCCAAGAGATGCAGCACGGTCGCCTGGAAGTCGTGGACATGCACCTTGTCTTTCACCGCGTTGTAAGCGAAATCATCGCTCTCGCCGTAACTGATGCCGGGCTTCACCCCGCCGCCGGCCATCCAGAGCGTGAACGCATACGGGTGGTGATCGCGACCCCAGTTTTTCGTATCGGCGAAGTTCCCCTGCAGGAACGGCGTGCGGCCGAATTCCCCGCCCCAGATGACCAGCGTGTCTTCAAGCAACCCACGCTGCTGCAGATCTTTCACCAGCGCCGCGGCGGGTTGATCGGTGTCCTTGCATTGAATCGCAAACTGCGTGGTGAGGTTACGGTGGTGATCCCACCCCGCGTGCATTAGTTGCACGAACCGCACGCCGCGCTCAACCAGCCGCCGGGCCATCAGGCAGTTGTAGGCGAACGATCCCTGTCGGTGCACATCGGGCCCATAGGAATCGAGGACGTGCTGTGGTTCCGAGGTGAAATCGGTCAACTCCGGCACGCTCGCCTGCATCTTGTACGCCATTTCGTACTGGGCGATGCGTGTGAGAATCTCCGGGTCGCCAAACTCCTGGTGATGCGTTTCATTCAGGACCGCGAGGTCGTCGAGCAGTTCTCGACGTACGGGACGACTGACGCCATCCGGATTCGACAGATACAGTACGGGCTCACCGCTGCCGCGGAATTTCACCCCTTGGAACTTCGACGGCAGAAAGCCGCTGCCCCAGTAGTAATCGTAGAAGATCTGGCCGCAGGACGCTTCCTTGTCGCGCGAGGTCATCACGCAGAACGCAGGCAGTTCTTCCGCATCGCTGCCGATGCCGTAGCTGAGCCACGAGCCCAGACTCGGACGGCCGGGGAGTTCGCTGCCCGTGAGAAAAAAGCAGATTCCCGGCGAATGGTTGACTGCCGAGCTGTGCATCGACTTGATGAGACAGACGTTGTCGATAATGGACGCGGTGTGCGGCAGGAAGTCACTGACCCATGTGCCCGACTGACCGTGCTGGCTGAACTTCGGAAACGCGGGCAGGCACAACTTCTCCTTGCCCTGCGTCATTGTCGATGTGCGCTGGCCCTGATGAATCGATTCCGGGATCGGCTTGCCGCGGTACGCTTCCATCTGCGGCTTATAGTCGAACGTATCGACATGCGGCGGCGCGCCATTCATGAACAGATAAATCACCCGCTTCGCCTTCGGAGGATGGTGCGGCAGCCCGGCGAGCCCCGTCGCCGCATACCCCTGCTTCGCGAGCAATGACGCGAGCGCCGCGGTTCCTACCCCGGCCGCCGACCGCGAAAAGAATTCTCGCCGAGTGATGTCCCGCTGATGAGCTTCGAACGGATTCATAACGTTATTCCTTCGACAGCATCTCATCGAGGTTGAGCACGATGGCACAAATTGCGGACCAGGCGGCGAGCTCGGACGGAGCGATCACGGGGTCGGCGGGTTTCTCACCGATCTTGAGGAGCGACCGCGCGGACGATGTGTCGCTCGCATAATCCGTCTTGAGCTTCACGAGCCGCACGAGCAATCGGTCTTGCTCGGGTTTCGTCGGCAGCCGACCCAGACAGCGGCGATAGAGATCGTGTAGTCGGCCAGTGTCATCGGGGGCTGAGTGCCAGACGCGCTCGGCTAGGATCCTGGCGGCTTCGACATACGTCGTGTCATTCAGCGTGGCGAGGGCTTGCAGCGGCGTGTTCGTGCGTGCCACATTCACCGTGCAGTATTGCCGGCTGCTCACGTCAAAGAACATCGTTGGGCCGACGATCCGTCGCCAGAATTGATACACACTGCGACGGTACAAAGCCGCGCCCGTATCAGGTTGATAACGGATCTGGCCGAAGGTTGCCTCTTCCCAGATGCCCGTCGGTTGATATCCCTTCACGGGCGGGCCGCCGATGGTTTCGACCAGCAATCCCGCAGCGGCGAGCGCTTGATCCCGCAGCATCCAGCTCGGCCAGCGGTACCGCGGTCCCCGTGCGAGCAACCGGTTTGCCGGGTCGCGCTCGACGAGTTCCGCCGTCACTTTCGACGTCTGCCGATAGGCGGCACTGGTTACGATCATGCGGTGCATGTGTTTCACATCCCAGCCGCTGTCGACGAATTCGCGGGCGAGCCAGTCAAGCAGTTCGGGGTGACTCGGCGGTTCCCCCTGCGATCCGAAATCTTCCACCGTCTTGACGAGACCGGTACCGAAGAACTGCTGCCAGATGCGGTTCACGACGACGCGGGCGGTGAGCGGATGCTGCGGATCGACCAGCCATTGAGCGAGTGCAAGCCGTGTCTTCGGTGCTTCTGACAGAAGCACCGGCAAGGCCTGCGGCGTGCCATGTTCCACTTTGTCGAGCGGCTTGTCATACGCCCCGCGATAGAGGATGTGGGTGTCACGCGGCTGGGCACGTTCCCGCATCACCATCGTGCGCGGCAGACTTCGTTCAAAGCCTTCGCGTGTTGATTTGGCTTTGTTGGCGGCATCCCGCGCCGCGATGACTTTGGGTTCTGTATCTGCGAAATACTTTGACAGAGCTTTCTTCTGGTCGTCGGTCCGCTCGGCATCCGGTTTCGCAATGGTCGCACGGATGTCGTCCGGCAATCCGCGCAGCACTTCATGCCGTTCTGAAGTTGCCGAGATGCGGAACTTGCCGATGGTGTGCTGCGCGTGCGGCGACTGAAACACGAGCCGGACCACCAGCGGGCGCTCCGCGGGAACCGACAGCGTTTCCTTCAGCGCGATGGTCAGCTCATGCGGCTTGCCGAACTCGGGTAACACGGCCCAACCGGTGTCGTTCTTGCCATCCGCGGTCGCCGCCGCGGTGAATCCGCCTTGCGCGAAGTCGACCCGTAGCGGTTCGACATCAATGCGACGACCGTAGACTTCGACGATGACTTCCGAGAGAACGAAGTTGCCATTCTCCGCACGGCCGGGCCCCATGCCGGGCAATAACGGATCGGGCAAGGCTTCAATCTTCAGACCGGTGATCGCCGACGTTGGTGCGGCGTACATCACGGTAAAGGTTTCCTTCGCCGGGTTGTCTCCTTCGGCAGCAATCACGCCCTCCGAGAGGTGCCGCAGCTTGGTGCCGTTCTCGACCGTCATCTCGTTCGGCAACAACGGTTGCCAGGAAATCTCAGCGGGCTTTTCACCACCAGTCGATGCAAGAATCGCTTTTTCCCATTCCGGCTGACCGGCGAGAATCTCTTGCTCGACGGCGTCACGGGCTTTGTTGGCCTCTCGCTCCGATTTCTGCAAAGCGGCAAGCCGCTGCTGCTGGTCTGGCGTGGCGAGACTGATGATCGGATTTGCCAGCCCGCCGGCATCGTTCGCTCCGGACTCTTCGATGGAATTGAAGAACGCCGCGAGCTGGTAATACTCTTTCTGCGAGATCGGGTCGAACTTGTGATCGTGACAGCGGCAGCAGTTGAATGTCAGCCCGAGCCACACGGTTCCTGTGGTTTCGACGCGGTCCTGCACATAATCGATGCGGGATTCCTCGGCGATGCGGCCGCCTTCGCCGTTGATCATGTGATTGCGGTGGAAGCCCGTCGCGATGAGCTGGTCCTGCGTGGGTTGCGGTTGCAGATCCCCGGCGAGTTGTTCCATCGTGAAGCGATCAAACGGCATATTCGCATTGAGCGCCGCGACCGCCCAGTCGCGCCAGTACCACATCGCCCGCGTCGGATCGCCCTGGAATCCGTTGGTGTCGGCATACCGTGCTGCATCGAGCCATTCCCACACCATGCGTTCGCCATACCGCGGGGAAGCCAGCAAGCGGTCGACCGCCCGCTCATACGCATCCGGCGATGAATCCGCCAGAAACGCGTCCACATCCGTGGGCGTGGGAGGCAGTCCGGTCAGATCCAGCGCGACGCGGCGCAGCAGTCGAATGCGATCCGCCTCCGGTGACGGCGTGAGCTTTTCCTGCTTTAACCGTTGCAGAATGAACGCGTCGATCGGTGTGCGGATGACACCGTCCACAGCCGGAACGGCCGGCCGCTCCGGCGGGATGAACGCCCAGTGTTCCGCATACGCCGCCCCGGCGTTGATCCAGGCCTCGAGCTTCGCTTTGTCGGCATCCGAGAGCTTTCGATTCGACTTCGGCGGCGGCATGACCTCGTCAGGATCGACCGACCGGATCCGTTTGATGATCTCACTCGCGGCCGCGTTGCCGGGGAGAATCGCGTGACGGCCATCCACCGCTTTGATCGCCGCGTCGCGGACATCAAGGCGCAAGTCGGCCTGGCGTCCGGCGGCGTCGGGACCGTGACAGTGATAACAGTTCTCGGACAGAATCGGTCGGATATCGCGATCGAAGTTGATTTCATCGGCGGCAAAACAATGCGGCGAATGTGACGCGATCAACCACGTCACCGTGAGGAAGAACCAACCGCTTTGGCATGGTCGCCACATGGGAGCATCCAACATGTGAGACGAAAAATCACCGGGGGGACTCACGTCCCCCCGCTCGCCATTCTTCTACTTGCGGAACATCGCATCTTGCGCGTTGCCGCGCGAGAGCAGGTACGCCAACAGATCGAGAACCTCGGTTTCGTTGAGCGTCTTGAGCAGATCCTTCGGCATCAGCGAAGTCGGGGATGCGTGCATTTCGTCGATGTCCGCCTTCTTCACTTCTACTGTCGCCGTCGAATCTTCGGGATTAGTCACGATCAGCAGCGAATCTTTCGTTTCACTGACAATGCGACCGGTGATGGTCTTGCCATTGTTCGTCAGCACGACCGACGCCTTGTACTGATCAGAGATCACCTTGCTCGGATCGACGATGGCTTCCGTCAGATCCTTCGGGTTGAACCGTCCGGCGAGCTGTGTCAGATCGGGACCGGTCGCCCCACCGTCGCCACCAAAGCGGTGACAGACCACGCAACGCGCGGCGGCGAACATCTTCTGCCCGTTCTTGAAATCGCGGCCGCTTTTCAACCCGTTCTGTGCGGAAGCCAGCACTGACTCCAGCGTCCAGTCACGGCCGGGGCCTTGCGCCTTCGGCAATTCCGGGGCTTTGTACGCTTGTCGTGCCCCGGTGGCTTCGATGGCCAGCCGTTCCGCATCGGTAGCGTTGGCAAACGAATCAACGTCGGCGAACTTCAAATAGCCACGAAAACTCGCGCCGCCGCTCCAGGTGTTCGCCTTCTGCAGGAAGGCGTAGTACGCCTTACGTTGCTCGATGGTCCAACCCTTCTTCAGATTCCGCAGTGCGTAGGCGTAGTGGATCTTCTGCGAATCGGGCTGATTCTTTGACATCGCCGCGAGCGGGCCGCCATAGCCCTTGTTGCGATCCAGCAGCGCACCATATTCGGGTTGCACGCGATTGTCCGGCCCTTCGAGCAGGGCGATCACCTTCTTCGCGATCGTCGGCGATTCGAGATACACCAGCAGATTGCACAACTCGCGATTCACCGGGTCGTTGGACGTCGGGAAGAATCGATCAAACTTGGCAGCGAGCTGCTCGCGATCGGCTTCTGTCGGTGCGCCCGTGCGTGTGAACACGAGTTGGTAGGCTCGCAGAGCTTCGAGTTGCTGTTCGTCGCGAAGCTGAGAGAAGTCGACCTTGCTCAACGTCTTCAGCAACGCGGGCTGCATTTCGGAGCCGGTTGCCTGCCGGGCAAGACCGACAACACCATTGATGGCGACTTGTGCTTCGCCGGTATTAACCACGGCGTCCTGCCACGCGGAGATCGGCTGGTTTTCCAGTCCGATCCGAGCCGCATAACGGATGAACCGGTCTTCGTGGGCCAAGAGCGGGATCAGGAATTTCGCGGCTTCGGCCGGGTTATCAACTCGGCGGTGATACGTTTCGGCCTTCTGCCGCAAGGCCCGCAACTCGGCGCCACCGTCATCATGCGCCGAGACCGGAGCGGTCGATTCGTCACCGGTGTAGGTCACACGAAAAAGTTCCGACTGCGTACCACGACCGCCGACGGTGAAGTAGAGCGCGCCATCCGGACCGACGCAGTTATCCGTCAGCGGCAGCGGCGTGCGCGACACGAATTCTTCCTTCGTCGCTGTGTACGACGCCCCCTTCGGGCTGATGTGAATCGCGTACATCGTCCCGAAGGTCCAGTCACAGATGAACAACGCCTTCTGATACTTCGCGGGAAACTTCAGGCCGTAACCGAAGGTGACACCGACGGGTGAGCCGGGGCCGATGTCGACCGCGGACGGAAGGCTGTCGACGAAGTAGGGCGGCCATTTGCCACTGCCGCTGCGCCAACCGACTTCGCTGCCGCTCGTCGCATGATTCACGCGCGTCGGGCGGTGCCACGGCATGCCGAAGTCGTATTCCATGTCGGCGTCATACACGAAGAGTTCACCATCGGAGTTGTACGCCATGTCGAACTGATTGCGATAACCGATGCTGAGAATTTCCCACGTTTTGCCGTCCGGATCGGTCTTCGCGATCCAGCCGCCGGGCGCCATGATGCCCGCCGCATGCCCGCTCGGGTCCCAATGCCGGTCGAGCAGCAGATCTTCACCCCAGTTGGTGGGCATGCGGCTGCTGTACGCTGAGTTCGTCTTCTCTTCACCGGGAGTGAACGGCGGCAGCGTGTGATTGCCGCAGACGACAATGATTGACTTGCCATCCGGCGTGAGCCGCAGCGAGTGCGGGCCGTGTTCGCCTCCGCCTTTGAACTCTTTCAGCTTGGTGACTTCGTCGTATTGATCGTCGTTGTTCGTATCGCGCAGACGGTAGAGCCCGCTGCCCTGACCCCCGTTGACGGAGACGTACAAGCTGCCGAACGCATACAGCATCCCTTGAGCCGCGGACATTTTCACATCGAGTCGTTCAACCTTGGTTTCGCCATTGGAACCGATCGGCGCGGGCGTGATCCGACAAAGGCCTTTGTCGCCCTGATCCGACACGATGAACCGGCCTTTGTTGTCCGTGGTGATGCAGACCCACGAGCCAAGGACATCCTTGGGTACGGTGAAAAGCTTTTCGACTTTGTACCCCGGCAGCGTGTTGAACAGTCCGCGATCCCCGCCGGCGGATGCCGTGAGGACTTCGCCCCACGGTTGGTCGCCATACTTGCCAACGCTGCGGACCGCGACCCAGTCTTTGGCGTCGCGTGATTCAGCGACCTTCCATGATTTGTTCGTGATGACCGCATCCACCTTGCCATCGGGACGGACCAACGTCAGCACGGCGAGAAAGCCCGCCGGGCCGCCCGCATTTTTCACTTCGGCGAGCAGTTCGTTCTCGCCGTCTTTCAGGAATTTCTGGACATCGAACTCCGACGGGGTATTCCAGCTGTCGTTGTCGCCGACCTTCTTACCGTTGAGGAAGAGGACCGTGCTGTTATCCGCCGCGGCCCGCAACCGGGCCGACTTCGAGCCACCGGTGAAGGTGGTCTTCACAAAGTAAGTCTTGTCGTCGTTCGCGCCCCAGATCCATTCCGCGTTCACGCCGGCAGGGAGCGGCGCCGTCGGTTCGACCGGGGTGCCGCTGTCATGAATCGTGGGTGCGATTTCGGCCGCCTGAGTGAACATTTCCCCCGCTTGAACGTCGGTCGTCGCAACCGTTAGTCCGGTCAGGAACAGAACAAGAAAAGTCCGATGCCACATCCGCGGGGTGCTCCTCAAAGCCGTGGGGCGATCTCACAGGGTGAACAATTCAACGAACCTTGATTTTTGCCGACGCGAGGAGGAAACGCAAACGGTGTCGACTGTGCGGGATTCGATTCCCAGATCTGGATTTGCCGGAGTTCCTGCCGAACCGCATCCTTGTTTCCGGTCTCCGTGCACACTACAGTAGGTCGTTCTTCCGGGCGAGGCCCGGGCGGTCGCGGTGCGCAAATTCTTCCGGCGCATCGCCATTGGACAAGATTTATGAAACACGTTCTGTCGGCGATTGTGATGAACCAACCGGGGGTGCTCGCGGGCATTTCCGGCATGCTGGCGTCCCGCGCTTATAACATCGAGAGCCTCGCGGTCGGCGAAACCGAAGACCCGAAGTTCTCCCGCATGACCTTCGTCGTCGCCAGCGACGACCAGACGCTGATCAAGGTCCGCAAGCAGCTCGAAAAGATCGTCACCATCGTCAAGGTGGTTGACTACATGAACCAGCCGATCGTCGAACGCGATCTGATGCTGGTGAAGGTCAACTCCGAAGGCGGCAAGCGCGCGCAGATCGGCGAACTCGCGGACATCTTCCGTGGCCGCATTGTCGATGTCAGTCACGAGCACGTGATCGTCGAAATCTCCGGGCAGGAAAGCAAACTCTCCGCGTTCATCGACCTGATGCGGCCGTTCGGGATCATCGAGCTCGTCCGTACCGGACGAATTGCGTTGTCGCGCACGACGTCGCTGTCGGTCGATCAGGCGCTGCAGCCGCCGCAACCTTACGATTACGAACCTGCCGAAGCCCTGGCGTAAATCGGGCGAATCCGGCGGTGGTCGCCGGCTGTGGGTGTGTCTTCGCTGAAGGCCGCCGCTACCGTTTTCTCCTTCTGTTTCACGAGTCCACACCATGGCCGCGAAAGTTTACTACGACGACGACGCCGACCTGTCGCTCCTCAAAGACAAGACCATCGCCATTCTCGGCTATGGCAGCCAGGGACATGCCCAGGCCCAGAACCTGCGCGACAGCGGCTGCAACGTCGTGATTGGTCAGCGGCCTGGCAGCAAGAACTATGACCTCGCGGTGAGCCACGGGTTCAAGCCGGTTTCGGTCGCCGAAGCGGTCAAGCAAGCCGACCTCGTCAACATTCTCCTGCCCGACGAAGTTCAGGGCGACGTCTATCGTGCCGAGATCAAGCCGAACCTGAAGAAGGGTGCGCTGCTGATGTCGTCGCACGGGTTCAACCTGCACTTCAATCAGATCGTACCGCCGGAAGGTGTGGATGCGGCCTTGGTGGCGCCGAAAGGCCCGGGGCATCTGGTCCGCAGCGAATATGAAAAGGGCGGCGGCGTCCCGTGTCTGATCGCGCTCACGCCGGGTGCGTCGGAAACGTCCCGCAAGCTGGCGATGGCGTATGCCAAGGGCGTCGGCGGCACCCGCGGCGGTGTGATCGAAACCACCATCGCTGAAGAAACCGAAACCGACTTGTTCGGCGAGCAGGTCGTCCTCTGCGGCGGCGTCTCGGCCCTCATCAAGGCTGCGTTCGAAACGCTCGTCGAAGCCGGTTATCAGCCGGAAATGGCGTACTTCGAGTGCATGCACGAAATGAAGCTGATCGTCGACCTGTTCTATCAGGGCGGCCTCAACTACATGCGCTACAGCGTCTCGAACACCGCTGAATTCGGTGATTACACCCGCGGCCCGCGGATTGTCACCGAAGAAACCAAGAAAGAAATGAAGAAGATTCTCCACGAAATCCAGACCGGCCAGTTCGCCAAGGAATGGATGCTGGAGAACAAGGCCAATCAGCCGACGTTCCAGGCGATCAAGCGCCGCGAACGCAACCACCCGATCGAAGAAACCGGCAAGCAACTCCGCCGCATGATGAAGTGGATCAACGCGAAAGAGTTTTGATCTGCATCTGATAATGTGATGTCCACAGACGCCCAGGGTTTCCCCGACCCTGGGTCTCTTCATTTCTATCAACCTGCAATCGGCAATTTCCGCCACAGCACGATCAAATCCTCTCGAATCGTGCCGCAACAGTGATCGTTCCGCAACACCCCGTCTCGACATCCCGCCGCCATCACGATTACACCTGCCGTTCTGCGGGCGTCTCATGCTGGTGAAGTGCGCCCATTTCGGGAATCGTGACTATGTGGTGCGAATGCTGCAAAGCCGATGTCGCCGCGGAACTCTCGTCGGATCACCGGCGGTTTTCCTGCACACGCTGCGGCATGGAACTCGGCCACGCGGTCGGAGCGTCCAGCCGCCCGGTGATGCCGCGCGTCGCTGACTCCGAGCGTGATGCCCGGGAACTGCTCGCCCGCTGGTCGGCGATGTCCGTGCTCGAACCGCTGCAACACGCACCGCCGTCTGATGCGCCCATGCTGCCGATGGGAGCTGCGGCCGCATCCACCGTCCGCGTGGAACCCGCCCGGGTGATCGTGACGGAAACCACCGTCCCGCATGAGACCGAGCCGGCGACGGCGGCTGTCGAACCGGCTCCTGCCCCCCATCACAAACGCCACAGACGCGATGCGGCTGCAAAGACCGTTCGGCTACCGCAATCGTCGGAACCGCTC
>DASRYX010000446.1:0-4470 GCA_035686985.1 Planctomycetaceae bacterium
GAATCTCCGTCGGCATCAGCAGCGGACGCCCCCCACTGTCGGCAATCGCCGTCCGCCAGACGGAGGTGCCATTCTCGATCTGAAACGCCGCGACATGATGCGGCCCGGCGACCTGCACCTGCGTCTCGGTCGCCCCCGTGAGCCATAACGCGTCGTCGCGGGCGATCGTCCAGCGCGGTGTGCCCACGCGACGGTCAATCACGTGCAACCGCTGTGATTCGGGCGAAACGAACACCAGCGCGTCACCGACAACTTGCAGCCGGGCTTCACGCCAGGCGTCCCACCACGGATCGGGCTGGAAGTTTGTGTTCTGCTCACGCGGCCGCATCAGCGCGTCCCGCGGCGTGGTTGGATAACGGTGTGCCCACCGCGGCGCGTGCGTCAGTGCATCGACCGCCACCACCGCCCCGTTTGCCGTCGCGGCAATCAGCAGGCCGTCATCCCAGATCACCGGACACGCCGTGCGTTGCCGGGCTGGATCCGAGGACAACGAGCGCGGCACGTCGCCGAGAACGGTGGACCACAGGCCTTCACCCCGTGTGGCGTCAATGGCGACCAGCTGCAGTTCGGTGTCCTGTTGAGCGACGACATAAAGCGTTCCATCCACGATCGTCGGCGGACCACAGAAAAACATCTGGGCAAAGCGGTACGTCGGCCCCGAGGAAGGTCCCCCCAGTTGCCAGAGCAGTTCACCCGTCTCGACGTCGTACGCCGACAACCGATTCTCGATGTGTCCCGGAGTGGATGCGTCCTCTCGCGGGGACGGATTGCTGGTCTTGGCCGGGATCAGGCGATCCAGTTCGGATCCGACACCGCCAGTGACGGCGAAGACGCGCTGGCCGTCTGATGAAATGCGGCCGAGCACGGAATCGGCTGACTCCCGCCGCACAAGCTGATCGAGGACCTGCCCACGCCATTCGCGGCTGCCCCACTTCTCCGCCTGGGCGAGCATGCGCCGCCAGTCATCATGCGCGACGCGCCACGGTTTTTCCTTTCCCTCGGTGAGGGGATAGCACTCGAGTCCCGCGATGGTCTGCACGATGACGCGATCGCCGACGATCAACGGCTCGGCGATCGGGTTCAGCCACGCTCCTTCCGCCCGGTAATCGCGCCGCCATTCCGGCCAGTAGGTCCGTAGTTCTTCGGGAAGGACAATAGGATGCTTCGACCGCGGTGAAGTGGACGGTCGCGAGGACACGACGGCTTCAGGCAGTGGTTCATTCGGCAGCAGTGATTTCAGAACAGCGGCGGTCGGTTGTGATTGCCCGCCCCAGCGAACGGATTGATTGGCGAGGAGCTCGCTTTGGGATGTGGCGAGCCGCTGAGCATCTCGCACGCGGTTTTGGCGGACACGGACCGCGACCAGTTCCATCGTCGCTTGAATGAGATCGGACACCGACGCCGCGCGGTGTTGCCGAACATGCTCCAGCCCGGCAGCGGCGTGGTCCCAGCGGGCTTCATCCATACTGGTCCGCGCGAGGGCTTTCCAGCCGGTCAGCCCGAGTCGCGAAGAGCCGTACGCTTGCAGGAACTGCCGCAATGCCGCTTCGTCGCGCGAATCTTCCCAGCGCTTCCATGCCACCTGCGCTTCGTTACGGATGGACGTGTCCCACCGTTCCCATTGTTCCAACGGCGCGGCCTGCAGCCATTGATCGACGAGTTGCCCGCCGGTGACGCTGACCCCGTCGCTGTTGAGAAACTGATCGCGGGCCTGTTCCAGCAGCGGCTGTAGGCGGGGAATCGCTTCCGACGTGAACCCCGCGCGCTGCAATTCCTGTTGCCAGGTGTCACCGGCACGGGAACTTCGCAGCCGCAGTCCGCCCACTCCGGATTCATTCGCCGGCGGTTCCGCGGCAAAGACGCCAGCGGTACTCACCCAGAGGCAGCACAGGGTCAGCCAGCGGCAGCGGTGAGTCGCCTCGATGCACATGCGGTTCGGTCTTTGCGAGTGACCGTGCGGCCGATCCAAGATCGGAACCACGCCGGTGATCCGGCCTCGGGGAAGAGCGCTGCCCCTGTATTCTGGCACAGGTCCCGCCCGCTGACCAGCCCTGTCCGTCGCAGCGCGGCTGCTCTCTCCACTCTCATGGCCCAAGAGATGAGCGCCACGCAAACGATTTCCGATTGACGGTCTTTGCGTCCGCTCCGTACTGTGCTGGGATGGATGCAGAATTACTAGCGAAATACGTGCAAACCGGATTCTGGATTGCCCTATCGCTGCTCTGCCTCGGTCTGGCACTGTTTGCGGTGGCCGATGCGATTCGATTCGGTGTGGCGACGTGGTGGGGGCTGATCAACGTAGCGACTGCCGTGCTGTCCGTAGATTTCGGTTGGCGTCTTTACCGAATGGCTGTCCTGGCCGCAAACCCGAAATAATCGCGTGGAATAGAAGCTCCCCCGCCGCATCGCCTGGTTCGCGCGCGGACATGAGAATTACGTGGCCCTTGTCCGCGCTGGCGGATCGGCGGATACTGGAGATTCTCGCCTGCGGAAACGCAGGACCGCTCTCTGTTCAGGATCAACCGACGCGATGAATTCGACGGCGACAAAGACCGTGTACCTGGTGCGCTACGGCGTGATTCCCGAAGTCGCGCGGTTCGTCACCGAGGCGGACACGCCCCTGGCGCGGAATGACGCGGTGATCGTGCAGACGCACCGGGGCGAGCAACTGGGGACCGTCCTTGAGCGCGAACGGTCTTCGTCAAAAGTCGAAGAGATCGAATTCGCCATTCTGCGCGCCGCCACCGCGGACGATCTCGCCCGGAACCAGGTGATCCGCCAACGGTGTGACGCCGCGATCCCCGAGTGGATGCAGCGCATCGCCGAATGGGAGTTGCAGCTCGAACTGCTCGAAATCGAAGAGACGTTCGACGGCAAAACCGTGCTGTATGTGATGTGCGATCGCGGACCCGATTCGACCAAGCTCGCGCTGCAAGCCGCGGCGGCGGGACTCGGGATTATCGAAGTCCAGCCGGTCAACGCCGAGGGACTGGTCCCGATCGAAAGCGGCGGGGGCGGTTGCGGTTCGGGTGGCTGCGGCTGCGAACATTGAACACGGCTCTTTCAGGAAACCCACGGATCATGTCCGATTCGCCTTTCCAGGATCTGCGCAGCGCTTCCGGCTCCGATGTGTTCGCCCGGCTCGCGGATCTGCTTCGCGAGCGGAAAGAGTATCACAAGCTCTTCGATGCCCTCTGTCTGCAGAAGAAGCAGGCGATGGGCCTGCCGCTCGGTAAACCGACCGCGTTCGAAGATGTGCCCGCCGCGCGTCGCGAGGAATTCGAGCAGACCTACATGGCCGCGGCCCGGGAAGTCGGACAACTGCTGCTCGCCGACAACAAGCCCGGTCAGGCCTTCATCTATTTTCACGCGATTCGCGAAACCGAGCCGATTCGCGCCGCGATCGAGAAGTTCCCGGTTCCGCGCGAATCGAGTGAAGCCTCGGAAGAGATGCTCGAGCTGGCGCTGTTCAAGAATGTCCACCCCGTGAAGGGGATTCAGATCATGCTGCGAACGCATGGGACATGCAGCACGATCACGGCCCTCGATCAATCCTTCGCGCGATTGCCCCCGGACGATCGCAGTGCCTGTGCGGCGTTGATGGTCAATACACTGCACGGAGAACTCCTGGCGTCGGTGCAGCGGGAAGTCAGTCAGAAGATGCCCTTCGCACCGCCGGCGAAGACGCTGCGCGAACTGATCGCCGGACGTGAATGGTTGTTTGCGGAGAACAATTACCACATCGACGTTTCGCACCTGCATGCGACGGTGCGGTTTGCCCGGTCGTTGTCGCCCGAGAAGAATCAGCAGGAACTCGCGCTGGCGTGCGATCTCACCGAGTACGCCAGCCAGCTCGCCCCGCAGTTTCAATATGCCGGAGAGCCGCCATTTCAGGATTACTACCCGGCTCACCGCGAGTTCTTCAAGGTGCTGATGAACGTCGACCGGGACGCGGCACTCGGGTACTTTCAGAAGCAGCTGGAAGCCGAACCGGACGCACCGGACCAGGCGCTGATTGCCTACGTGATGGTCGATTTGCTCGTGCGGATTGATCGCTTCGCCGACGCGGTGCCGATCGCGGAAAAGTATCTGCTCACCGGCGATGAAGACTTCGCCGCCGCGTTTGCAGAGCTCTGCGAAAAGGCCGGCCGCTTTGATGTCCTCGAGCGCACGGCGGAATCCCGCGGCGATCTGGTGACCTTCGCCACGGCGCTGGTGCAACAGAAATAACTCTCGCCCGCTTGCGCTTTGCGGACCACAGAACCGCGCTTCCGTTCCCGTCCGCAAAGCGCAAGCGGCAAGAGATTCCCCTACGAGACCCCGCATTGTGAGTGATCCGTCGTATCGCAGGGTGAATCGCGTGGCGTGGGACCGGTTGGCGGACGGGAGTCCGTTCTCCAAGGTGGCCACTGACGAGGAGTGCGCGAATCCGCTGGCAACGCTCGACAGTCGCGGGTGGTTGCCGAAGAG
>DASRYX010000447.1:0-2683 GCA_035686985.1 Planctomycetaceae bacterium
TGCGCACCTTTGCGAACGCGCCGCGCGAAAAACTCCGCGCGGCTGACACCCCGACGCTCGGTTTTCACCGGCGGCTCCAGGGTATCCCATGCCTTGAGGGTCGCGTCAAGAACAGCCGCGGAGCGTGCCCGTGAGACCCACAATCCCTGCGGCGGCCCTTGTCGCGGAACAAACACCGCCAGGGACAAACCTTCGCCACACAACCCCCGCAGATGGTCGGTCAGTGATTGCGGCGTCGCCTGGGCTACAGCGTCGTCCATCTTTCGCCAGTGCCGGACGAAGTCGGTCTGCGCGAAGAGCGCTTCGAGTCCGGTCTGCTTCCATCGCCGCGCAAGTTCCGATTGCTCCCACGCATCCCATTGCTGATCGGGATGTGCCACCTCGACATACAGCGCAACCTCGGGATCGATCAGCGAAGAAAGCGGAAACGCCGTTTGCGCCCACGCGACGGAAGCCCCGCCGCACACGAAGGCGAGCAGCAACCAGAGAGCGCGATCAAGTCCTCGATAATGCATGCCTGCTGAGTCCGTTGAAACTGCGCTACATGGTCTCGAAGGTCAGCCGCGATCCGTCAACCCGCGTCGGTCGTCGGGACCGGGACGGCAATCTGCAGGAAGCGAAAGGCATGTCCTACGCCGTCACCCAATGGCTGGCCATACCGTAACACTCCCGATGACGCGGCGGGATCAATGATCTCCCCCGCCGTGAAATCCGTGCTCCGCGTTGACCCGGCCGACAGCCCGGGAATGATCGGCAGCCCGGATGGCCCCGCGGTCAACACGTCGAAGCGTGCTTCATCCAGTCGATGCAACAGGCTTCCCATAGTCGACGTGAACGCCAGCTGTTCCGATTCGACGAAGTCATCACCGGGGGACAACGAACGGGCCACGCTGATCCCGATCATCACCACGGCGGCGGACGCCACCAGCGACCACCAGCGCGATCGAGCCCGGCGTTTCGTCGGGACGTTCATCGCACCGGCGCGGGCGGTTGCTTCCTGCAACAAGAGGGTGACGAGCGCGTCGGTCGCGGGCGGACAGGGGGATTTTGTCCGCCACGCGACGACGGCGGCGGCCAGCAGGCGTTCATCCTGCCAGCACTGCGCGCACGATCCACACTCCGCGATGTGCTGCGTCCATTCGGACGGCAACTCGTCGCGCTGCGGATCGAGCTGGTCGGCCAGCCACGTTTCAAGGCGTGTGCAGTTCATATCCATCGGGGGTCACTACTCCGCGTTGACGGAGAAATTCGGCGAGAAATTTTCTAGCGCGGTATAACCAGGTCTTCACGGTTCCTTCGGGACAATCCAATGTCGCGGCGACTTCCTGCACCGAGAGCTGCTGCTCATAGAACAGCAGAAAGCACAGTCGGTAATCGTCGCGCAGTTCGGCCAGCCCCCGTTGCAGCTCTTCCGCGAGGTCTTGCGACCGCTCGGTGTTCTTTCCCGCAATCTCCTGCGTGTGTTCCATCGCCACCGGAGTTTTCGTCCGTTTGGCGAGCCGGGTGCGGCAGCGATTTGCGGCGATGGTCAGCAGCCAGGGTCGCAAAGGGCGGGTCGCATCCCAGTGGTCGAGATGTCGGAACGCCCGCACGAACACATCTTGAGTTGCATCTTCCGCATCGTGGCGATGCCCGAGCATGCGGAGACACAGGCTGAAGATGAGGGCGTGAAAACGGTCGACGAAGGCGCGTACGGCGTCGGCATCGCCAGCGAGGCAGCGCTGCGCCAACTCGCGTTCGTCGTCCACGGGGTCCTTGTCCCTTTCCAGAAACCTTACCCGTGACCGCAAAGAACGGTTTCACGCCATCAGAAGCCCAGGGTTTCTTAACCCGGAGTGAATCAGAAGTGCAAAGTGAGGAGTGAAAAATGCAAAGTGCAAAATGAAGGCGAAACTCGCTCTATCCACTTTGCACTTTTCACTTTGCATTGATCACTTTGCACTGCGTTCGCGGATCACCGCGTGATCGCTTCCCGCACGATTGTCCGGGCCGCTTTGTAGGCGTGCCGGATCGTGAACGAGCGTCCTTCGATCTGGTCTTCGTTGAAGTACTTACCGATATCGCTCGGAGGCAGCCCGGCGAGCGACAGCGTGAGCGGCAGAAGATCGAGGAACTCTCGATAGCGGCGTTGCGCTTCGGCTTGATTGGCGGACGGATCCCCAACGGACATGGCCCTGGATTCCTGTGAAAAACGGGGCGACACCGGCTCCGAGGGCGGAACGTCCGTCTAGCGAGTCCGGCGCTGCATGTAGTTCTTGATGATATCCGCCGCCGTGTTCGAAGGCTTGTCCGAGCCGGCCGCGGGTGGCGGTGCGGCCCCCGCAACAGGGGGAGCGACCGGAGCCGGCGGGGGCGGTTCCTTGAAGCCGGTCGTCTCCGGATCAGGCAGTTTGACGGGCGCACCCGCTGCGGCCGAGGGTGCTGCGGGCGCTTCCGGCTGCGTCATCGGCATTCCCGGATAGCCTTGCGGCATCATGGGATAGCCTGGCATCGGCTGCGCCATCGGGTAGCCCATCCCCATCGGATAACCCGGCTGCGGGTAACCGCCGTAACCGGGGGGATAACCCATCGGGGCACCGTATCCCGGCATCATCGGATAGCCCGGCATCCCCATCGGGGCACCGTATCCCGGCATCATTCCGGGGGGGCTCATCGCGGGCATGCCGCCAAGGATCGCCGTGTC
>DASRYX010000448.1:0-5248 GCA_035686985.1 Planctomycetaceae bacterium
CGAGCCGATCAGCAGAGCCGTTTTGTGCCGGAGACGCAGGCGGGCTATTTCGGCACGCTGCTGACCGAAGCCTTTCGTGGCGCGGCGGACACCGACCGCGATATCCATCTCACCGCGCAGGAACTGCAGGTGTTTCTCGAACACGAGAGCGCCAACTCTGCAGCGAAGCTTGGCGGCGCGCAAACGCCCGTCGTGGTCACTCCGTGAGCGCCGTCCCGCTCACAAAGAACGTCGCAGCCATCGGCCGCGAAACGTCGGGGCTCCCGCCTGTGTGCGACGGCGGTGGAAACTCGTTAGATAATCGAGATCATGCTGCGGCGCGTGTGCTTCCGGCGGCGGCAGCGGCGTGAACCATTCCGCATGGTTCATCAGACCCGCGATGACATGAAAATAATCTTCCACATCGGTCCACGAATGGACTTCGCCGCCCGGCTTTACGATGTTGGCCAGCATCACGACGAACTCATCGGTGAAGAGGCGGCGTTTGCGGTGTTTCCGTTTCCACCAGGGATCGGGGAAGTAAACGTGCGCCTTCGAGACCGAATGCGGCTGGATGCGGCGCGTCAGCACCTCGCGGGCATCGCCGCCAATCACGCGGCCGTTTGACATTGCCCGCTTCTGCAACCGCCGGGCTCCGCGCCGGCCTTCCTTGTAATCGAGTTCGAGCCCGAGGTAATTGATTTCGGGTTGCTCGGTTGCCGCATTGAACAGATACATCCCGCGACCGCAGCCGATGTCGAGCTCCACCGGGTGATCATTCCCGAAAAACTCGGTCCAGTCGATCACGCCGGGGACATCTTCCACCGTGCGGAAATACGGAAACAGATCCTTGCGCGGATCGTCGGCGTCAGGCAGGACATCATCAGCGGCAGCAGTCATCATCATCGTTGTCAGAGTTTTCATCTTGATGGAAGCCCAGGGATTGCCATCCCGGGGATGTTTACGCTTTCGGCATCTGCATCACGGTCTGCGCGAAGCCCGTAATCTCGTTGTCGGCGAGCTGGATCTCTTTGGTTTCCGCACCGAGGCGAATCCCGATGCGCTGATCCGCAGCCCGAGTTTCTTTCAACGTGTTCCGGCGGATCGTGACCGCTTCGGTCCCACCCTGAACGTCAATCGCGATGCCGTTCGCACCGCCGCTGTTTGTCACGGAGTTGTCTTCGATCACGTTCCGATGGGCGCAGAACGACGGCCCGCGTTCGGGACGGAAGATCACGCCGACCTGCGTGCTGTTCGTGATCGTGTTCCGGCGGATCAGGTTGTCAGTATCACGATGTCCGATGGAAAGTCCGGTGGTGTTTCCGTCGATCACGTTGTCTTCAGCGAGGCCATACTTGACGCCCCAGCAGAAGAAGAGGCCGATGCCGTTGTTCTCGAGCCGATTACGGCGGATGATCGGCCGCTGGGACCCGGAACCGGGATGCAGTCCCAACCCGGCGTGACCATGACTGTGGCAGTCTTCGACCAGCACGTCGTGACAGATCTGCCAGCTGAGACCATCCCCGTTGTAATTGCGGGCGGTTACCTTCCGGAACGCGATGTCGCGGCAATCCTGCAGGAAGACGCAGCCGGCATAGTTGCCGTCGAGGTTCTCGTTGTTCGCGCGGTCACCGTCGAGCGTAATGTTCTCGATCGCGATCGACTCGATTTCCTCACCGGTGAACAACGGAAAGAGTGCCGATGCGGTCGGTTCCCCGTTCTGCCAGTAGTTCACCTTGAGCGGCTTGTCGAGTTTGAAGCGATCGCCGCTGCGCGCGATCAGGCGGCGCTTAAGAACTTCCGGGTGACCGTAATGGGCGTTCTTCACCCGCAGACAGACGCTGTCGCCAATCTCGAAGCCGTGGCCCGGTTTGAGCGTGATTTCCTGATCGTACCAGTCCGAATCGACGTGTAGCTTGGTGGTGCGCGACGGGATCTTCGTGACCACGGACTCGTCCCCGCTGCCGAGAATCCGCACGTTGGACTTCAGGTGAACGGCCGCGCGGAGCACATACCGCCCCGGTAACACTTTCACCGTACCCCCACCAAGGTTGGCGACGTAATCGACGGCGGCCTGCAGCGTCCGGTGATCGTGTCCGACAAGGTCGCCCGTCTTCTGGCCGACGGTGATGGTCAACCGTTCGTCCCAGTTCGGCTCGACGGCCCGGTCGAACGACGTCGCCCGCGGCTGCGTCACCGGCGGACGATCGTCTTTCGACGTCACGGCGCGCGCTGCCAAGGCTGACAACACTGCCGTCGAAGCCGCGAGAAACGAACGTCGTGAAGGCATGGTGAACTCCGGAGAGAGTCAAGAGCGGAGAGACGAGAGTCCAGAGCCAGAGGAGATCCTGTCTGGTTCTCTACACTCCACTCTCTACCAACCACTTACTACTTGGCCCAGCTGTCGAAGACGCGGACCTTTTCCCAAGTCTCTTTGTTCTCGGCGATGAACTGCAAATGTCGGGGATGCGTCTGGTACTGGTCGTGCGCGGCTTTGTCCTTGAAGACCGTGCAGAGCGAGATGTGAAAATCGCGCTGATTGACCGGGCGATTCAACTCTTCTACCAGCGGACCAGCACCGAAATACAGCAGGCCGTCATGACCATCGAGGTACTTGTGGCAGGCGTTCTTCAGCGCGTCGATGTTCGCCGGACTGGGATCCTTAAGCGAGAAATAGACGTTGTGAACCAGCGGCTTCGCGGGGGTATCAGCGGCCATGATGCGGAATCCTGCAATGGTGAGCAACACGGCGCAGACACACGCGCCGGGGAATAGCGGGCGGAGACGGGGATGCATTCAATCACTCCGAAGAGGCCCAGGGTTAAGAACCCCTGGGCTTCTGAGACAGAACATTATTTCGCGACGAACTTGTAGATGCCCTGCCCGGTCGGTGAGACGATCGTGAGGTAGACTTCGCCTTCTTCGTCTTCACCGTAGCTGATGACCTGCAGCGGCGTGCCTTCGTAGGCAATGCTGCGGTTCTCGGTGACGGTCTTGGTCTTCGGGTCGTACTTCAACGCCCACAACTTGGCCGAGACATAGTCGCCATAGAGGTAATAGCCGGCGAGCTGCGACACCTTCTTGCCGCGGTAGACGTGTCCGCCGGTGATCGACTTGCCGATGTCGTGATGGTATTCCCAGATCGGATCGATCAGCGACGAGTTGGTGCCGTTGCCGTTCGGCGTGAACACGTGCTTGGATTCGCGGAGATTCCAGCCGTAGTTGCCACCCTTTTCGATGATGTTAATTTCTTCCCAGACGTTTTGACCGACGTCCGCCGCCCAGAGATCGCCGGTCTGGCGATCGAACGCCATCCGCCAGACGTTGCGGAGTCCGTACGCCCAGACTTCCGGCCGGGCGATCGGTTGCTTCCCACCGGCGGCGATCACGTTGACGTACGGGTTGTCCTTCGGAATGCCGTAGGCGAGGCCGGAGTCCTTCTTGTCGACATCGATTCGCAGAATCTTGCCGAGGGGGGTCTGCAGGTTCTGGGCGTTGTTGAACGGATCATTTCCCGCGCCGCCGTCGCCGATCGCAACATAGAGGAAGCCATCGGGCCCAAAGCAGATCGTGCCGCCCTTGTGGTTCCAGAACGGATGCGTCAGGCGGAAGATTTCCTGTTCCGACGCCGGGTCGGCCTTGTTCGGATCATCCTTCGACACCTTGAACCGTGAGATCACCGTCGTCAGCAGCGGTTCCTTCGTCGAGTAATAAATGAAGAATTCACCGTTCTGCTTGTACTTCGGATGAAACGCGAGTCCGAGCAAGCCTTGTTCGTTCTCGTTGTCCTTGTAGAGCACCTTTGACGAGATGTCGAGGAAGATCTTCGTCGTCTGGGCCTCGCCTTTGTTCGTAAAGACGTGGACCTGGCCCTGCTGCTGCGGCACGAACAGACGGTTCGAACCATCCCCGGCGTGCGTCAGCAGGATCGGCCGGAGCGGCGACGGCTTGCCGTTCACGTCCGGTTCCCACTTGTCGAACTTCAATTCCGGGAACGCCAGCACCGGCTTCACCGGCAACGGCGAGGTCTCCACATCAGCGGCGGACGCACTCCAACCGGCCAGACACAACGCGACAGTTCCCAAGCTCAGACGAAGCATCGTTCTTACACCCTTATTCAGGTCGATCGAGAATTCTCTAGTGAGATTGAAGTTAAATCGCGACAGCAATCAGGCCAGTTCCGCTCGTACGGTTTCTAGCAGCTTCTTCGTGGCCTTGATGCCTTCCGACTCGCTGAGCTTGCTGCCTTCGTATTCAATGCCGACATAACCGCGGTAGCCGAACGACAGCACGATCGGCAGCATCTTGCGGTAGTCGGTGTGAATCTCGTTGCCGTCGTCGTCGAAGTCGTGCGATTTCGCGGAGACCCCCTTGGCGAACGGCATCAGATCGGCGACACCCTGGTAACGGTCGTACTGAATCTTGGGACCGGCGACACGGAAATTGCCAAAGTCGGGCAGGGTGCCGCAACCGGGGTGATCGACCTTCCGCATCACTTCGGCGAGCCACGCCCCGTTCGACGACAGCCCGCCGTGATTTTCGACAATCACGCTGATGTTGTGCGTCGCGGCGAATTCGCTGAGCTTCCGCAGACCATCCGCAGCACGGCCCACCTGATCCCAGTAGCTGCCACTGCTCTGAGCGTTCACGCGAATGGCATGACAACCAAGGAACTTCGCCCATTCGACCCAGCGATGATGATTTTCCACGGCCTTTTGCCGCTTGGCTTCGTCCGCGTCGCCGAGGGCGCCTTCGCCATCGCACATGATGAGCACGCTCTTCACGCCGGCATCGTCGGCCCGCTTCTTGAGCTCCTTCATCGCCGCGTCGTCGGCCTTCTTCTCTTTGTAGAACTGGTTGACGTACTCGACCGCCTCGATGCCGTACTCTTCCTTGGCGATCTTCGCGAAGTCCATCGGATCAGCCTGCTTGGCGAAAAACGCCTTGTGCAGCGACCATTGCGCCAGTGAGATGTCGAACAGTGGTGTTTTCTGCTGGGCGAACAAACCGCGGGGCAGGAGAGCCGCTCCCGCCAGTGCGGCGGAGGCAGTCAGGAACTCACGGCGGCGCATCATCGGTGACATGGAATTTCCTCAACGGTGGCTGACGGATTCTGCAGAGCGAGCATTCTACGGCGCTCTGCCCCGCGACAAAAGGATGCGGCGTGGGCGGGTTGGTTGTCGATCGTTGGTCGTCGGTCGGTAGAGAAAGCCAATCCGACCAACCACCGCCCTCATCCCTTGATCTCAAAAATCGCTTCGACTTCAAC
>DASRYX010000449.1:0-3065 GCA_035686985.1 Planctomycetaceae bacterium
CTCTCCGGAAGGGCGAAGCTCCCGCTGAGCCGCGACGATACCCAGCGCTTTGCCCCGTTGCGGCTCAGCAGGAGCTTCGCCTTCCCCTCTGAACGCCGTCGTTTGTCCTGACGGCGACTTTCCGAAGCCCAAACTTCGGAAAACGAAAAGAATCGCTCAATTTGGCGAGGAAATGGCGGCGGTGCGGCGGCAGAGTCATCCCATCGTTTGCAGTCAGTCGATGCTCCTCTATAATTCGGTAACCGTCCTCACCAACCGCACACCTTGCCCGTGAGGGCCTCCCGCCTCCCGGCCCACCATCGGAGCGTTAGTCGCCATGGGAAACTCGACCGGCGAACCGAAGTCCTCGGTCGTCGAGCTGTTGAATCTACGGTGGGTCCTGCGGCTCTTGAATTCGTCCATCGGTCGCAAATTCGTGATGGGAACGACCGGCCTGCTGCTCTGCGGGTTCCTTGTCGCCCATCTCGCGGGGAACCTGCTGCTCTTCTTCGGGCAGGCCCGGTTCGACCACTACGCCCACGGTCTGCATGAGCAGGAATGGCTGCCGTTCGCGGAAGCGGGATTGTTCGTGCTGTTCGTCGCCCACATTTATCTCGCGTTCACGAATGAACGCAAGAATCAATCGGCTCGCGGGGTCGAGTACGCCGTCAAGCAGACGAAACTGCCGAACAAGACGTTGACAATTCCGCCGCCGAGCAACTGGATGTTCGCGTCGGGTGCAGTCGTGCTCGGCTTCCTGATTCTGCATCTCGTCGACATGCGGCTGGCGTTGCGACCGGACATCACTCGTTTCGATGAAATGCTCGCGTATCGCAACACGATTGAAGTGCTGAGCAATCCCTACAGCCGGTTGCTGTACATCGTGGGGATCGTATTCCTCGGGTTCCATCTGTCGCACGGCTTTGCGGCCGCGTTTCAGTCGTTGGGACTGTCGCACCCGAAGTACACGCCGACGATCAAGATTCTCAGCAAAGCCTTTGCGATGGCGATTGCGACCGGATTTATCCTGATCGTGATTTTCGTGCCGGGATTAAAGGAAGTGCAGGAAGCCCGGAAGACTCCGGCGACAGTCATCGAGGTCGAACCCGAGAATTGAGGTACAACCATGGCCGCTTCGATGAAGAGCCTGGGGATTGATCAGTGGAGTCGCGAAGAGCAATGGCAGTTATTCAGCGAGTTGTTCGACACGCTTTACACGGATCCGACGGAATTTCTGACACCGGCGCAGCAAGACGAATTGAAGGAATGCCTGGAAGATCACCGGCGCAACCCGAACGAAGGGCAGCCGTGGCGTGAAGTGATGGCGGAACTTGAAGCTGAGGGATGATATTTCGTGGCCCTCATTGTTTCCCGTCGAGCGAAAGGCCACCTGCGGACAATCAAACGTTGGTATGAAGAGCAGCGTCCCGATCTCGGTGGCGATTTTCTGAAGGCAGTGCACCGAAAGCTGGAAACGATAGAAGCCTTTCCCACCCGTTTCGCAGTGCAGTTTGAAGATGTCCGAATTGCAATGGTCGATGGCTTCCCCTACCTGATTTTATTCAGCGTTGGGACCGCGAATGTCAATGTCATAGGTGTTTTTCATCACAGTCGCGACCCGAGGGTTTGGAAGCGGTTGTAGACGGTTCACGAATGTGATTTTGAGTGGAAACAAGCATGTCGACCTTCGCTGTGAGCGAGCAGACACTGAACGGTCGCTGTCCGACGGGGCCGATCGCCGAGCGGTGGGACCGCCGCAAACGCGATCTGAAACTCGTTAACCCGGCGAACAAGCGGAAGTACACCGTCATCGTCGTGGGCACCGGTCTCGCCGGGGGTTCCGCGGCGGCTTCACTGGCGGAACTCGGTTACAAAGTTCTCTCGTTCTGCCTGCAGGATAGTCCCCGCCGCGCGCACAGCATCGCCGCTCAGGGGGGCATCAACGCCGCGAAGAACTACCAGAACGACGGCGACTCCGTCTGGCGGTTGTTCTACGACACGATCAAAGGGGGCGAGTGGCGCGCCCGCGAATCGAACGTGTATCGCCTCGCCGATGTCAGCCGCAACATCATCGATCAGTGCGTGGCCCAAGGCGTGCCTTTCGCGCGGGAATACGGCGGCACGCTCGCCAACCGTTCGTTCGGCGGGGCTCAAGTCTCGCGCACGTTCTACTGCAAAGGCCAAACCGGGCAGCAACTCCTGCTCGGCGCTTATCAGGCCATGATGCGGCAGGTTCACGCGGGGAAAGTCACGTGCTTCGCGCGGAAGGAAATGGTGGACCTCGTCGTCATCGATGGCAACGCGCGGGGGATCATCACGCGCGACCTGGTGACCGGGCAGTTCGAGTCCTTCGCCGCCGACGCCGTGCTGCTGTGCACCGGGGGTTACAGCAACGCGTATTATCTGTCGACAAACGCAAAGACCTGCAACGTCACGGCGGCGTGGCGGGCGCATAAGCGCGGGGCGCTGTTCGCCAATCCGTGTTACACGCAGATTCATCCAACGTGTATTCCCGTGAGCGGCGACTTCCAGTCAAAGCTGACGCTGATGAGTGAAAGCCTTCGCAATGACGGCCGGGTCTGGGTCCCGCGCATGAAGGGCGACAAGCGTTCGCCCGACCAGATTCCCGAAACCGAACGCAAGTACTACCTCGAAGAAAAGTATCCGTCGTACGGCAACCTCGCTCCGCGCGATGTGTCCTCGCGCGCTGCGAAAGAGCAGTGTGACGCCGGTTATGGCGTGGGGATGACCGGACAGGCGGTCTACCTCGATTTCGCGGACGCGATCCAGCGCGATGGCGAGAAAACCGTGGTCGCCCGCTATGAAAACCTGTTCGAGATGTACGAGCGGATCACGGCGGAGGATCCGCTGAAAGTTCCGATGCGGATCTATCCCGCGTTGCACTACACCATGGGCGGGCTCTGGGTCGATTATCACCTGCAGAGCAACATCCCCGGGCTGTACGTTCTCGGGGAAGCCAACTTCTCCGATCACGGGGCGAATCGTCTCGGCGCGAGCGCGCTGATGCAGGGACTCGCGGACGGATATTTTGTGATCCCGTACACCATCGGCGATCACTTCGCGAC
>DASRYX010000450.1:0-4597 GCA_035686985.1 Planctomycetaceae bacterium
ACTCATCACCACGAGTGGCGACGTTCATGATCGCCTCTTCCGTCCATTCACTCGTCGGCTTCAAAGCCCGCAAACGGCCGCGGCTCATCACGCCGATGCGATCGCAGACGGCCATCAGTTCCGTGAGGTAAGAACTCACAAACAGCACCGCTTTGCCTTGTGCGGCCAGTTCACCCATCAGGCGGTAGATTTCCGATTTTGTGCCGACATCAATCCCGCGTGTCGGTTCATCGAGCAGCAGGACATCGGCTTCCTGATGTAGCGTGCGGGCAATGGCCACCTTCTGTTGATTGCCCCCCGACAATTCGGCGGCGGACTGGTCCTGGTCGCGACACTTCACCTGCATCCGCGACAGCCACTGCTTCACCGCCGCACGGCGTTTTGACAGATTCAACACGCCGAATGTGCTGTACGGTTCCAAGCGACTGAGCGTGAGGTTGTCCGCCAGTGACCGTGTCTGCGCGAGGCCTTCCCGCTTGCGATCTTCAGAGACCATGCCGAGTCCCGCGCGGATGCGGCCGCGCGGACCAGAGCCGGGCATGTTGCCGCGGATCTTAATCACACCCGTACGCACCGGATCGAGACCGAACAGACACCGCACGAGTTCAGTGCGGCCGGCACCGACCAATCCCGATAATCCCAATATCTCGCCGCGCCTCAATTCAAATGAGGCATCCACCGGAATGCGCCGCCCGGAGAGTCCGGCGAGTGACAACAGCGGCTCACCCGGCGTATGGGCCACCTGAGGAAAAAGATCTTCCACCGACCGCCCGACCATCAGGGCGACGATCTGGTCTTCGGTGACATTCGCCAGCTCGCCTTCGCCGACCGAGCGACCATCGCGCAGCACGGCGTAGTCATCGCAGATGGTGCGGATTTCTTCCAGAAAATGGCTGATGTAAATCACCGCGCGGCCGGTGGCTTTCAACCGCCGGATCACATCGAACAGCCGTTGGGTGTCGCGCTGAGTGAGTGAACTCGTCGGTTCATCGAAGACAATAATGCGTGCATCGTGGACGAGGGCGCGGGCGATCTCGACGAGTTGCTGCGCTCCAACGGACAACTCGCCGACAATCGCCGTCGGTGATAGATCGGGATGCCCAAGCCATTCCAGCGCTTCACGCACGCGCGGCCGTTGTTCACCGCGGGAGACAAAGCCCCACACGGAGGCTTCGCGACCGAGCATGATGTTGTCTTCGACCGACAAATCCGGCGCGAGATTCAGCTCCTGATAGATCATTGCCACGCCGGCATTTCGCGCCGCCAGCGGTCCGGTCGGTGCGAACGGTTGCCCGCCGAGCATCATCTGCCCGCTGTCCGGATGATACGCGCCGCTGAGGATTTTCATCAGCGTGCTTTTGCCCGCCCCATTTTCACCGATGAGTGCGAGCACCCGCCCTGCCTGAGCGCGCAGCGAGACATCTTTTAGCGCCTGCGTGGGTCCGAAGCGCTTGCTGATCGATTGCAGGGTGAGCAGCGGGGATGGTTGCATGCGATCCTGCTTGCTGTTGCTTCATCAATTCCGATCCCCTCTCCCTGAGGGAGAGGGTTAGGGTGAGGGGGCTCGATTCAAAGAGTGCGCTGTGACAACTCGGCCCCATCATCCGGCCTTCGGCCACCTGCTCCCCGGGGGAGAAGGGACCGGCGTGTACGCGACGCGAAACCGCAAGCGTTACTGGCCAAATTGTTCCGGCTTCAGCAGCTTCGCCATCTTTTCTTCGGTCATGTTTTCCGGGGTGGCGACGTACTCGCCAGTGCTGATTCGCTTTTCGACGGGTTCGCCTTTGATGTGTTTCATCATCGTCATGACGGCGTCGTAACCCATCTGGACCGGATCCTGCAGGACGATGCCATCGACCTTATTGTCTTTGAGACCGTTCACCAGCGGGACATTCGGATCGAAGGCGACGAACTTCACCTTGCCGGAGAGTTCCTGTTCCTGCAGCGCGCCGAGGACGCCGGTGGCGTTCGGTTCACACACGGCGAAGATGCCGTTTACTTCATCCTTATACTTCTGCAGGATCTGCTGGGCCTTTTCGAGCGATTGCTCCGGTGTCGTCCCCGCGTACTGGTCCGACGAGATCACTTTGATGTTGGCGTAATTCTCCGCCAAACACTTCAAAAAGCCTTCTTCACGCTGTTCGGTGCTTTCGCTTCCCTGGTTGTAGCGCAGCAGAATCGCGTTGCCCTTTTTGCCCATCGCTTCCGCGAGGCGGTGACCGGCGAGCTCTCCCCCTTTGAAGTTGTCGGTGGCGACGTACGAAACAATCTTGTCTTCCTTGTCGAGGCCGCTGTCAAAGATCACGACGGGAACGTTCTTCTCAGCGGCTTCTTCGACATATTCCACCAGCCCGCGGGAATCGAGTGGGGCGAGGCAGATGCCGTCGGCCTTCTGCACGATGAAGTCCTGCACGACCTGGATCTGACCTTCGCGGTCATTCTCCAGCACGGGACCTTTCCAGAGAATTTGCACATTGCCGAGTTCCTTCGCGGCTTTCTCGGCTCCGAAGTGGACTGACTTCCAGAACTCGTGCGTGGTGCCCTTCGGAATCACAGCGATACGATACGTCTTGCCGCCGGTTGCCCCGGCGTCACCCTTGGCCGGTGTCGGACCGCCACCCTGCGGAGTCGCACCGCCGCTGCATCCGCACGCCAACAAGACCAACGCCGCATACCATCGCCCGCTGCGCATCATGGATGTTTTCTCCGTCGAGTTGTGTCGTGATGTGAGATCAAGACGTTGCGTTATACCAAGCCTGCAGACGGAATGCCGCTGACGTGATCTGTCCGGGAGGGCGAAGCTCCTGCTGAGCCGCGAGTGCTTCACACGTGTTGCCTCGCAGCGGCTCAGCGGGAGCTTCGCCCTCCCAGGGAGTCACACCGAACGCGTCAGTGCGCCGCCGTCGACGAGGATGGTGGTGCCGGTGATGTAGCGGCCGGCTTCGGTCGCGAGGAGCAGGGCCGGGCCGACGAGTTCTTCTGGTTCACCCCAGCGGCCGAGGGCCGTGCGTTCGGCGAACTGGGCCTTTTCGGCGTCGCTGAGGACGCTCATTGGCAAGTCAGTGAGAAACGGTCCCGGGGCGATGCAGTTGACGGTGATGCCGTCGTGACCGAGATCAATTGCGGCGCCGCGCGTCATGCCGATGAGAGCCGACTTCGTCGCTGAGTAGGTGGCCCGGCCTCCTTTGGAGCAGAGGCCCATGATCGATGAGATGTGAATGATCCGGCCCCACTTGCGGGACTTCATGCCGGGAACAAGCGCGCGGGTGAGGGCCATTCCCGCCGAAAGATTCAGTTCGACGACGCGGTCCCAGTTTTCGTCAGTGATCTTGTCGACGGTTTCGGGAACGTTGGTGCCCGCGTTGTTGACGAAGACATCGACGCGGCCGAAGGCGCTGAGCGCATCCTTCGCCAGTCGTTCGGCGTCATCCCGTTGGCTGAGATCCGCGACGAACCATTTGCCGCGGGACTTGGTTCCTTCGAGAATTTTAGGCAGCGCGGCTTCCAGTTCGTCCTGCTTGCGGCTGCAGATGATGATGTCCGCTCCGGCCTCGGCAAACCCGCGGGCCATGGCGAAGCCCAGTCCTTTGCTCCCGCCGGTGACGAGGGCGACCTTGCCGGTGAGGTCGAACAGTTCTTTGAGCATCGGTGGATCGTCCTGAGGTGAAACCGTGATTTCGGGAGGGCGAAGCTCCCGCTGAGCCGCCGTGGAACAAATATGCTGGGAATCGTAGCGGCTCAGCGGGAGCTTCGCCCTCCCGTGCGGACTCCAGTTCTTTCTAGGGCCCGCAGTTTACCAGGGTTGCCGCAAGGGCTCTTGCCTGAATCGGCAGATTCTGCGACCATCCCCGCGCGAATGTCCCCATGGGGGGTGACATCGCGATGCCAGGTGGTTGTCCCCGGCTGTGAAATCCTCTGCGTTCTCGTCGGACGAGCGACCGTCGGAGCGAGCCTTCTCGATCCGTGCGCTCGCCGTGTGCGCGCTGATCTGCGGACTCTTCGTCAGTGGTTGTCGCACGGCGAATCGGCCCAGCACTGTCGGCTTACCCACGCGGCACACCGTCAAAAATGACCAGCTTCGCGTGCAGAGCGACGTCAAGTTGCCGAAAGATCATCCGCTTTTGAAAGACCTCGAAGAACTGCGGGGAACGATCTCGCAGACACTGGATCTGCCCGTGCAGGAACAACCGGTCACGGTCTATCTGTTTGGTGACGAAACGCGGTACTCGCAGTATCTGCAGACGACCTATCCGAACCTGCCGCCGCGGCGGGCGTACTTCGTCGGCACCTCGCAGGAGCTGGCGGTCTACACCTTCTGGGGTGAGCGCATTCAGGAAGATCTGCGGCATGAATACACACACGGCGTACTGCATGCCTCGTTGAAGGATGTGCCGTTGTGGTTGGATGAGGGCCTTGCGGAATACTTCGAAGTGACCGAAGCACCGATCGGGTTCAACCGGGATTACGTGTCTCGCATGCGGACCGCGCTGCAGGACGGTTGGCGTCCGGATCTCGATCGATTGGAGACGCTCGAAACAGTCGGGCAGATGCAGAAGCCGGACTACTTCGAGTCGTGGGCGTGGGTCCACTTCATGCT
>DASRYX010000451.1:0-3254 GCA_035686985.1 Planctomycetaceae bacterium
GTGGAAGGCCGCCAACCCGAATCTCATCAACTTCTCTGGCGATGCCTATAAAGAAGAGATGGGGATCACCAGTCCGGGTTGGAAACGCGACAAAGATGGCCGCTCGATCGCCGAGGAAAATCCGCCGCAGGGCAATGCCGCGCTGTTAGCCCACAACCCGGTGACGAGTCCGAATGAACCGGACCTGGAAGATGTAATCGCGTTCGCGGACTTCATGCGGTTTCTCGCACCGCCACCGCGGGGACCAATCAACGCGAACGTCAACGCCGGCGAAAAGGTCTTTACGAACATTGGCTGCGTGAACTGCCACACGTCGAGTCTGACCACCGGGACGAACGCGGTCGCCGCGCTGAATCTGAAAACGTTCGCACCGTACTCTGACTTCCTGATTCACGACATGGGATCGCTTGGCGACGGAATCGAACAAGGCACGGCTCGGGGCACCGAAATGCGGACGGCTCCGCTGTGGGGACTCCGCACGCAACCGAATCTGCTGCACGATGGCCGCGCCAAGTCGATCGAAGAAGCGATTCAGCTGCACCGCGGTCAGGGCCAGACGGCTGCCGACAGATTCCGCACCTTGAGCACCACCGACAAAGCCAACCTGCTCGCGTTCCTTCGCTCGCTCTAATCCGGAATGCCTCACCGTCGCCGCAGAAGCCCACCCTTTCCCCAAGGGTGGGTCTCTTCATTGAAGGGGAAAGCATGTTGGCACACGCCGGGCCGGTTCGATAAACTCTCACAGATATTTCCCGGACGCGTGCCCGCCCTGATGAGCCGTTCCATGACGAACCCCGCACCGATGTCGCTGCCGCATCAACCCGGCTGGAGCCGCCGGGCGGTGCTGCAGGTCGGCTACTCGGGTCTGATGGGTGTCACACTGCCGCAGGTGCTGGGAGCGCAGGCCCAAGCCGCGGAGTCGACAACCACGTCGAAGAAACGCGGCCCGAAGTCGGTGCTGATCGTCTTCCTCACCGGTGCCGCGAGCCATCACGATACGTTCGACATGAAGCCGGACGCCCCGGCGGAAATCCGCGGCGAGTTCCAGCCGATCGCGACCTCGACGCCGGGGTTGCACATCTGCGAACATCTGCCGCTGCTCGCGGCTCAGGCTCACCGCTATGCCGTCGTGCGCACGCTGTCGCACAACGACAACAACCACCTGATGTCGACCCATCACGTCCTCACCGGGGCGATTCAACCGGGCGGCTTCTTCGACAAAGTCGCCTCGCGTGATGACTGGCCCGCGTACTCATCGGGACTGGCCTACACCCGTCCGCGCACCGATGGCATTCCCAGCGGCGTGAATCTGCCGACGTTTCTCATGGACGGTCCGCTCACGTGGCCCGGACAGCACGCGGGCTGGCTCGGACCCAAGTATGACCCGTGGCAAATCACCGGCGATCCGAACAAAGACGACTTCCGTGTCGATGCGCTGACATTATCCTCCGGCATGGACATCCCCCGCCTCGACAAGCGTCGCGGTTTGCTCAACGAGTTAAACCTGCAGCAGAAGCGGATCGAAGACATTGGTGCGTCACGCCGCTTGACCAACGAGCAGGACCTGGCGTTCACGATGCTCACCTCGAGCAAGCTGGCGAAGGCGTTCGATCTGAAACTGGAATCCAACTCCACCCGCGATCGCTACGGGCGACACACGACGGGCCAATCGCTGCTGGTCGCCCGGCGACTGATCCAGGCCGGCGTGCCCGTCGTGCAGACCAACATCGGCCGGGTACAGAACTGGGACAATCACGGCGATATCTTCAACACACTGAAGGGCCGCCTGTTGCCGCCGCTCGACCAAGGCGTGTCGGCTTTGCTCGAAGACATGGGTCAACAGGGGCTGCTCGACGACACGCTGGTGATGATGCTCGGTGAGTTTGGCCGCACGCCGAAGATCAACCGCGAGCGCGGCCGGGATCATTGGGGTCCGTGCTTCTTCGGGGTGTTCGCCGGTGCGGGCGTGCAGGGCGGCCAGGTCATCGGCCGGTCGGATGACATTGGTGCGTATCCCGCCACACAGGCCTGGCGGCCGGACGACGTCGGCGCGACGGTCTACCACCTGCTCGGCGTCCCCCCGGAAGTCGAAGTGCGCGACCGCCTGAATCGCCCGGTGCAACTGAACCGCGGCAACATTATCGAGCCGCTCTTCACCGGGGCCTCCGCGTGATGTCTTGTGTAGGTCAGGCTGTGCCTGACTTCTATCCACTCGTCAGTGACAATGACAAAAGAAGTCAGGCACAGCCTGACCTACGGGAATAGGATGGACGCCGACTCCCAGCGCGATGATTCGTCGAGCACGACGGAGGGGGCGCTGCGTGCCTCCATCCATCGACTCCACGCAGAGGGTTATCTCACCGACACCGAAGCGGCGCAATGGGAAGCGGGCTTGCCGGAGACGATGCGGCAGTCGGCCTATGTGGTGCGGCATCTCACCGCGCACTGGAGTTTCGGTGCGATCTTCGCGTTCGACATCATTCCGCTGCCGCTGGGAACCATTTCCCGAGTCTGCTGGACGGTGAGCTGGCGGGTGATTGAGATGTGCCGCGGACGATGGGACCACGCCACGGTTCATTCACTCCCCGTGATGGCCGTCGCCGCGATCCCCGTGGCCGGTTACCTCGCGTATCTGATTCCACTACGGTCGCGGAGTGCCGAAGCGGTGTTCCTCTACGCGAACCACTTCACCTACGCGCGATACCAATGCGCCTGGCCCGTGTTTCTCGAATGCCGCTCCAAATGGATTGCAAACATTCTGGGTACAATCGTGCCCACGCCAGAGATAACGGCCGCCAACCCGCCCAACGATCCGCTGCCCACGGGGGCAACCACAATCGCCGACACAAGCGACGAACCAGCGCATCGCAACGATGAGACAAAAGAAGAAGGCCCGGCGGATCAATCACGCTGAGCCAATCGCCCGCATCAAGCCATCAAGGCCTCACATCCCCCGAGGCCAGCCGAACCGTGCCACCGCACCGATCAGAAAAAATGCCCAAGACAGGATTTGAACCTGCACGAGTGTTACCTCACTAGGCCCTCAAGAGCATTTTGAAGACGACTTTGACCAGCACTAAGCCTTGCCTGAATGCGAGGTTATCACAGGCTCTCAGGTGTTGCAATCGATTTCGAAATGAATCAAAACAAGCGGAAAAGGGGTGGTATTCGAGGAGTTTCGTGGTATTAAAGTGGTAGCCATTTGCGACACTATCGCCTCCGCGTGGACGCAGTGGATTGAGAATGGCCGCACT
>DASRYX010000452.1:0-24381 GCA_035686985.1 Planctomycetaceae bacterium
ATCAAACGCGCGGAACATATTCGGCAGATCATTGCGGTTGACCAGTCCATACACGGTCCGGCGGCGGCTGTTGGCATCGACGATGCTGTCATACGGCCGTCCATAGAGCGCTTCATCGAGACGTCCCGAAACCGCGAGCCAGGCGTCGCGCATCGCTTCCAGTTCGAGCCGTTCCCGCGGCATCTTCCATAGCAGGCGATTTTCCGGGTCGATGGCTCGCGCCGCGGCGTAATCCCGGCTGGACTGCTGATAAACCGCGGACAGCAGAATCTGTCGATGCAGCCACTTCAATGACCATCCCGAAGCGATAAACCGCTGCGCGAGATAGTCGAGCAGCTCGGGATGCGTGGGTGCTTCACCGCGGATGCCGAAATCGCCGTGCGAACGGACGAGGCCTTTCCCAAAGTGATGCTGCCAGACCCGGTTGACGATCACACGCGCGGTCAGCGGGTTCGTCGGCGATACGATCGCTTCGGCGAGTTCGAGCCGTCCACTGCCACGCTGGAACGGCTTGCGCTCGGAGCCCGCGGCGACGGCGAGAAACTGACGCGGAACTGCGGGTCCCGGTCGCCCCTGATTGCCGCGGATGAAGATGTGCGGCTGCGCGGGTTGTGCGTTGTCGTTCATCACCATCGCCCGCGGCGGTGCACCGGGTGAGGTCGCCTTCAGTGTTTCAATCTTCTTGGCCAGATCCCGCTGCTTGTTGCGATCGTCCCGGTTAAAGATCTTCTTGGCGTCTTCGACCTTGAGCACTGTCGGGGTGCCCTCGGCGTAGAGGACCTGCCGCAGTTCTTCATCCGCGGCATCGGGCAAGGCTGTCGCCGCAGGGTTGGCTGCCTTGTACGCCAGCCACTCGCGGTTCACCTCGGACAGCAGACCGCCATACGTCCTGGCGATTTCGACCAGCGTCGTCGGCATTTCTTCGAGCAGCGTCTGACGCACGCGGCGATTCACGCGGTCCGCGCCGTCCTCAAACTTGCCGGGTTGCTGGGCCTGATGAACCCATTCGATGATTGTCGCCGCGACATCACCATCGGCGGCCTTCGCCGCGTGATGCCAAGGACCGAACACCGCGTCGGGTTGCTTGGCACGCTCTTTCAGATAATCCTGCCAGCGCTTGATCACACCCGGGCGGGGATCACCATTCACAAAAGTCCGGGCCGCGGCGGCCGGCGATTCCGCCGTGGGACGCGCGATCAGTTCGAGATACGACGTCACTTTCGTGCGGCATTCGGCGGAGATACGCTCGGCGGCTTGCTGCTCGTAATCCGCCAACGCCTTTTCCCGCACGGCGAGTTCCGCGGCAAATTTTTCGTATTCGGCCCGTTGCTGTGACGGACCGATGGTCGGCAGGTTTGGTGGCTCATGCGACGATTGGAACACGCCGTACAAAGAGTAATAGTCGGCAGTCGGAATCGGATCGAACTTGTGATCGTGGCAGCGTGCGCACGAGACGGTCAGTCCCATCAGTCCGCGCGTCACGACATCAATGCGATCATCGGTGATGTCGTTGATGTTATTGAGGAACCGGCGTCCCAGGGTGAGAAAGCCCATCGCGGCGAGGTCCGTCTGGTCATCCCCCAGGTTGAGCTGATCCGCTGCCAGCTGTTCCTTGATGAACTGGTCGTACGGCTTGTCTTCATTGAACGCGGCGATGACATAATCGCGGTAGGTATAGGCGTACGGATACCGCGGCTCCTCGGTGAAGACGTACCCCTTGGTGTCCGCATACCGGGCAATGTCGAGCCAGTACCGCGACCAGCGTTCGCCCATCCGTGGTGAGGCGAGCAACTGATCGACCATGCGTTCAACAGCATCGGGACGATCATTCGCCGCAAAGGCCTGGGCGTCGGCGTAGGTCGGCGGCAACCCGTGCAGATCAAACGACAATCGCCGCAGCAGGGTCGGGCGATCGGCTGGCGGCGCGAGCTTCAGCCCCTTGGCTTCCAACGCCGCGAGAATGAACGAGTCAATCTCCGTCCGGGCTTGGGGCGCATCCTTCACCGTCGGGACAACAGGGCGGCTGATCGGTTGAAACGCCCAGTGTTTCGCTACGTCGACCGTCGGCGTTGTGGATGATTTGTCCGATGCGGGGAAGACACCGCCGCGCTGCACCCATTCCGTCAGCGTCGCGATTTCTTCCGCCTTGAGTTTCCCCGCGGGCGGCATCTGGATGTCATCATTGCTGTAGGCGAGAACCTTGATCAGTCGGCTCGCTTCGGGCTTGCCGACGACGAGGGCCGGCCCGCTCTCATTCCCTTTGAGCAGAGCTGCGTGAGAATCGAGCCGCAGGTTGCCTTCCTGCTTCTTTTCACCGTGACAGCTGAGGCATTTTTCCACCAGCAACGGCCGCACGCGCTTTTCGAAGAACTCGAGTTCCTCGGCGTTGGGCGCAGGCTCAGCCGCACAGAGAGCGCTGGCGCTCGCCATGAGCACCCATCCCGAGATCGTCGGCCAAGAACGTCGCAGCATGATGTTTCGTCAGGTGGGAGGAATCAGGCGGGACGGCACCACCAGGGGCTACCGTTTTTTCGGCACAAGGCCGGTCCCTCAATTGTCCCCGATCCCTGCCACGCTGACAACCGCGGAATCCCCAGAACGCTTCCGGATTAGGAAAACTCTGCGGGGGTAAAACGCTTATTGTCCCTTCTTCTTTTTCGGCTGATCGGCAGTGTCGCGTTGCCACCAGTCGGGACCTTCTGCGAGGACCTTACGGTCATGGTCGATGAGTTTCTTCTTCAACGCGGCGAACTTTTCCGGGTGCTTCCCTGACAGTTCCGTCGACTCGTGCGGATCGTCTTTCAAGTTGTACAGTTCGAACTGCGTGAGATCGCTTGAGCCGAGGATCTTCCAGTCGCCGTCGCGGAGGCCGACGCGGGTCTTCACTGGCGCGAGATGGTTCCGCCAGTACAACGGTTGAGTGCGGACAACGTGTTCACCGTTCAACAGCGGCAGCCAGCTCGCGCCGTCAATCGTGCGATCGGTGGGGACAGGCACACCGGTGATCTCACACACGGTGGTGAAAAGATCACTGCCGATGACCGCTTCATCACTCACGGCACCGGCTTTGACATGACCAGGCCAGCGCCAGATGCCCGGGACTCGGATGCCCCCTTCGTATGTGTCGCGCTTGCGGCCACGGAACCCGCCGGTGGAGCCGCGCGTGCGGTTCTTCAAGCCATCGCCCTCGGGGCCGTTGTCTGCAGTGAAGAAGACAACGGTGTTCTTGCGCAGACCCAGTTCGTCGAGCGCTGCGAGAATCTTGCCGACCGCGGCGTCCATCTGCGTGACATTGCCGTGGTGCTGTCGCACATCCGGGTCGAGGTCGGCATACGCTTCCTGATACTGCGGCAGCGTCTCGATCGGCAAGTGTGGCTCGTGCGTCCACATCGAGACATAAAACGGCCGCGTCTTGTCGCTTCGTTTCTTGAGCCAGCTGATGATTTCATCGGCGACGAGATGCGAACTCGGCCCTTCCAGTGGACCGACGGCTTTGCCATTCCGCGCGAAGTTCGTCGGGTTGATGTGATTCGGTGCGGCGTTGTTCTGCGTGGCGAACCAGTGGTCGAAGCCGTGATCGTTGGGTTGCGGTTGCCGCGGATCATTGAAGAACCCGTTGAGATGCCATTTCCCGGCGTGACAGGTGTCGTAACCCTTCTTCTTCAGCAGCGACGCGATCGTGATCTCGCTCGTGCGGAGATGACACTCGTGATTCTCAGGAATCCAGCGGAACACGCCATTTCGATACGGCGTGCGACCGGTGAGAATCGCCGACCGCGACGGCGAACAAACAGAACACGCGGAATAACACTGCGTGAACCGCGTCCCCTCAGTCGCCAGCTTGTCGAGATGCGGCGTCTGAATCCGCGGATGCCCATAACACTGCAGATCGCCGTAGCCAAGATCGTCCGCAAGTATTATCACAAAATTTGGTGTACGAACTTTGTCGGCAGAAAATGCCTGATTTGCCGTATGGATTGACGTAGTCACAGCGGTGGCAGTGAGAATGAGTGTCGCAATTCTGTGTAGTAAGCGGCTCATGGATTCGCTACGGGTCATGGGCATCGTGGGATGTGAGACGGACATGGGAGTGGCTCCGAGCGACAGACCGGGCAAGAACGCATCAGGACAGTATTGAACACGCGGGTGCCGGGGTCAATCTTCGGCCTCTTGGGGACTCGAAAGGGGAAAACGACGGGACGCAAAGCCAAACAACGCCGACAGTCGCATGGGGCGGCCTGGCATTGGGTGGACTTCATCTCGTCGACTTGCCCCAGACCGGATTCAGAGCCAAGCTGTAAATCCGTCAGCACCATATCGACGGCGCGCTCGCGCAGCCGCTCCCAGGCTCCTGCGACAGACTTTGTTCGTGTGGAGAGTATCGATTAAGCCGATTTGCGGCAAACTGCGGAAATCGCTTAGTGGTAACCTTCCAGACGCGGTTTCAAACCTGTGTGCCGCGGTTCTGTGAGCCGTACAAAAAGCGGGCAAGAACGCTCCGCAACGTCACACGGTCGACACGTCCGTGGCACACCTTGCCCTGCCGTTTGAGTCCGCTGCTGACAGGCAAGCAAGTTGAAAGCCGCCTGTGGTGTTTGATCCGGCAATCACGGTCGAGCATCGCTGGTGTAGAGGTCCATGCGGGCACGGGAACCAGCCCATCGGAGCGCGTCGTTGCTAACCGTCTTAGTGTCGCTGCCGCGGACGTCGCGGATGTGCACGCGGTGGTTTGACTGATACACGCTGGTGCCGTAGATGAGCGCGATGCGGGAATTGCGGTTCTCGAAAATCGGGCGGTCTTCTGGAATTTTCCCAATCGGATAAATGAAGGCTCCGAGAATCTCCGTCGCGGAACCCGCCTCGGCAAGAAGTTTCTGGCTTTCGTATTCGGTCTTGAACCCGAGTGCCCACAATGTCGTTCCGCGAGTGTGGATGCACGGCCCGGCGGCATGACTCTCGGGATTCCACTGCCGCACCCAGACGGTTTGCGGATGATCGAAATGCCAGTCGGCCCCGCCGATATCCTCGGCGAACAGCCGACCGTTCGCAGCACCCGTGCGGTAGTGAGTCGGTGAGGAACTCCGAAGCACCAGCGTCCCCGGCGACGAATGGACCAACGCTTGAATGCTCAGGCGATCGATCCAGACAGTCCGCTGCGGATCGGGATCATCGAACGTGACGAGTGCGGGCGGAGATTTTTCACGGTCGGTTTGCTGCCGCTGCCCTTCATCCTTCCAGACTGAGGGGGACCAGTTCCACTCCCCGCCGTAACCGACGATCCGTTCCACCTTGCCGCGGAGGATCACGGGGGTGAGAAACTGCACGTGGAGATCGGTCGGACAATAAATCACACGCGCCCCGCTGTCGATGGCGGCTTGAACCACCGGCCCACAGTCGTCCCCCGCTTTCTTGTCGGTGAATTGTCCGAGGCTGACCCATTCCGAAATCGGCCGCGCCGGCGGTTCGGGCGTTTCCTCGATGGGTAGCTTCAACGATCCTTTCATTGCTCCGTGTCCCGACACGGTCTGATCGCTGATGTATTCGTCCAACTTCGGACCGGGAACATTGACGTCCTTCCATTCAACGGGGTTTTGTGAGACAAGTTGTCGTTTCTGAATGGCGTTTCCGTAGCCCTCGGTGGTGACACGGAGCGCGTACAACGCGCCGTCGCTGCGGATGGCCGCTTCTTTGGGGTCGCCGCCGACAAGTTGCGAATCGAGTAGCGTGACCATCGAGTTGGGGCCTTCGCTGAGAATCGCCGGGACGCGGTTCTCGGAACGGAAATGCCGCAGCGCGACAATGTTCCCCTGGTTCTTCAGCCCGGCGACACGCTGTTTTCGGAGCGTGAAGTGCTCGAAGGTCATCGAGTATTCCTGATATCGGATCGCGGAGCCGAGATCGAAGCCTTCGACCGTGACATGCTTGATGAGCGCGGGGCCAACGTCGTGATGGGTGAGATCGAGACCGATGACGCCCGTGCCATCCCCGCTACGAATGACGACATTTTCGAGACGGCCGACGTTGTTCGAGTGATATTCGAGTCCCTTCGCGCCGGGGTTGCCAACTCCGGTGTCGACGGTGACGCCGTCGAGATAAATCGAAATGCTGCTGCCGTTCACCCACCCGTGGGAACCTGGATCTCCTGAAGTGCTGCTCATCCGCAGTAGCGGACGCGGCTTCTCCGGATCGGCATAACCGGGCGCGTTGTCTCGCAGCTTGAGGACCGTCCGGCCCGGTCCGGCGCCTTTCACATCGATGAACCGCGAGCAGTGCAACAGGTCCGAGATGAGATACTCGCCCGGCGGAATGAGCAGCGTGTTGTACGCCAAGGGAACACGGCTGGCGAGATGGGCGAACGCGGTATTGAAGGCGTCGGTGTCATCCGTTTTACCATCGCCGGCGGCACCGAAGTGGGCTTTGACATCGAGGCAGCCTGCGTCGAGAGGTGCGATTTGCTGGTTCGAATGAAATCCCACACCGGTGATGGCGTCCTTGCGGGCCCGCTGAAAGTCCGCCGGGGTCAACGCGGCGGTGGTGAGCCGCACTTCATCGATCAACCCCTTAACACCCCAGTGGTCAGGGCGTCCGCCAATCAGGAACAGCCCGCCGTCCCATATGAGTGGTTGTGCGACCTTCACTTCCCGCATGAGGTGATAGTCGACCCAACAGCGCACGGTTTTGTGATCGGCGTCGTAAACCAGTGCAAGATGTCGCCACGCGGCGACGCGATCATCGAGGCGCGTCGAGGAGGAATAGTGACCGACGGGTGAGCGATGAGGCTTGCCCCCCGGCGGAACCACTTCATAACCGTGCCAGGTCTGGTTCGAGTTGTGCAATTGAAACCATTGCAAGGCCATTTCGGCCGCCTGATCGGACTGGCGGGTGAAACCCGCGATCCAGGCATCGCCGCGGGCATCCGCATCGGGTTTGACGAACGCTTCGAGCGTCAGATTTTTGCCGTCGAGACCCAGCGTCCTGGACTCAATCGCCGCAGCGACTGGCCGGCTGGACCGTTCGCTACCCACGAACCGGCGGCTGGCTGTGTTCGACCGAGACGTCCGACTCAGCGGGTCATACACGAACGGCCCGGGGACATCGACATCGTAGTCAGTATCCGCTGCCGCCCTCGTCGCGGCAATTATCGCCCCTGCGTTTAGGTGTGCCCGATCGTCCTTCTCGAACGACCACCGCACGATTTCATGTGCCGTGCTCTGGGAGCACCAGCCGATCAATCCGAACATCACCAGCAGCCGACGCATGAGGAAGTTCTCGATCAAAAAAGGAACGGGTGCGAATCTTTCAGGCTTTACTGGGACATTCCGGGTGGCCGGGACTGGACGACCAACGGTAGGAAGCCCCGGTACGAACAGCGCTATACTTTCCGGGGCTCTGCAGCATCCTCCAGTCCCGGCCATCCAGACGGGAGGTTGAAGCTGCGAAGTCGGGTTACTTGTCGTCCTCATCCGTTTCGGGACTCTTCGCCTGGATGGCAGCGGCGGTGGTTTTGTCGGCGGAGCGGCGAATCACGAGCTGGCTGCGGACGGGCACGTCGGCGAGCTTCGCGGGTTAGCCGTCGAGTGTCACCAGCGTTTCCAATCAAGCGCGTGCACATGTTCGATCGTCGCGCCGCGGGTCTCGGTGACGAACACGTGATTCGCCGTGACGATCGGCCCGGTTCGTTGCGGCCCGCGCCACTGCGGCCAAGATCCTGTGTCTGCCGCAAAGCGAGGACAAGAAAGGCATGGCCGCATCCCGGTCAGGAGAAGATTTCGACTTCGCATAAAGCGCCTTATGGAAAGCACGAAGGATATAGCACTAGCCTCCGCATTGTAGTCCGCCCGACTAGAGAACGGGTGAGAAGGCTGGGCTCCGCTGCGTTGGACAATGGGCAACACAGCCGGGATCGAGCCAACGTATGTCGATTCATCCTGTCAGCTCTGGATGGGCGAAGCCTGCAGTTCTCGTCAACGCATTTGCTCGGATGTTGTGGAGTACAGCGACCACGATCGCTCCGTACCGGGGTCGGGGGGAGTTAACTGACGCGTCTGCGTGCCGCGGGTCTCACGAACGACCTTTCGATAGTTTCCGGTCCCGAACGAGATTTCATTCCACGTCGCTGAAAATTGAGAATCCTCCACGACGAAGGCCGGGTCGTCCGGGTTCTTGAAGCCCTGTGCGGGCAACATCAGCCCGCCGAGAATCTCCGTGCGGCCCTTGTTGCGGGTGATGCCGATGGTGTTCCCCCACTCGGTCTTTAAACCCAGAATCCAGACCTGGCCACCGTCATTGACAAACCCTGCTCCCGGCGGTTCGGGTTCGCAATTGAACTGCCGCGCATACAGAGTCGTCTGTTGCGGCAGTGTCAGATGACTCGTGCAGACATCTTCGAAAAACCATGTTCTCTCGGGGCCGAGGGTCACTACCCCCGCTTTTTCGGGACCGGTGATATGGCGCAGGATCACGGGCTGCGATGCGGCATGCTCAATCTTCCCGCCACCGAAAAAACAAAATCGCTCCAGGCTGACGGGATGTTTCGTGTTCTCGAACCGGAAAAGAGTTTGCCCCTGCGCGTCGGAGAATGACGAAGAAAATCCGACGATCCGCCGAACCGCGCCGCGAACTACCGCCGGTGTTGCCATACGGTATGTGCCTGCCGGGAAGTAAACCACCGCCTGACCGGCATCGAGCGCACGCTGTACGGCGGCAGCATCGTCAGTTTTGCCGTCACCGGTCGCGCCAAACTGCGTAACGCTCACCCAGTCACGCTCCACGCCGAAGAACACGGGCGTTTCCTGGGTTGGTAAACTAAGACTGCGGACTTTCGGCGAATCTGTGAACAACGATCGCTTCTCGCCGAGAATCCACTCGGAAATTGTACCCGTTGGAACGGTATCGTCCTGGCGGTGATCAGACCACGATACCGCATGCTGGTAACCGTCGGTGCGTACATTTCGTACGAACAGTGTCGCTGCGTTTCTCGCGATGATCGCCGCCGTGTCCGCCGCTCCGCCGGTGAGTTCCGAATCGACCAGTACCACTGTGGACGCCCACTCGGACACACGCACCGCAGGCACACGGTTTCGACTGCTCAACCGGCGGATGGCCGCGACGTTGCCGTCGATCGCCATTCCGCTCCGTCTCTGTCCTTCCAGATTGATCGATTCGAAGGTCATGCCGAATAGCAGATGGTTTAAGGCGATACCGGTGTCGAATCCGCGGACGTGGAGATGCTGGATCAGCGCCGGGCCGGGAGAATCGCGCGTCATTGATAACCCGGTAACTCCGTGTCCATCTTCGGAAAGAATATCAACGCGGATCACACCGCCGTTGTTATTCGAGCAATAGTCGAGTCCGATCGCGCCCGGGTTGCCGCGACCGCAGTTGATCGTGAGGTCAAAGAAGTAACAGTTGAATGCGGCGTTTTGACGGGCTTCTCCGTCATAGCATCCCGTCTTGATAAGAGATTTGGGCCGTGCCGGATCGTTGAAGCCGGGGGCATGATCGCGCAGGCGAAAGATCGTGCGCCCGCGACCTTCACCCTGCCAGGTGAGCCAGGGCCAGTATTCGCCCGCCTGGTTGGACCAGGGGATCGAATCGCTCAGGAGGTAAGTTCCCGCCGGAAAAAACAGCGTCTTGTGCTGATTCAGATTAGCTTGGACCAGCTTTAGGAGGCTCGCGGTATCATCCGTTTTCCCGTCGCCCCTCAAGCCGTGATCCCGCACATTCACCAGACCAGCATCGCGCGGAATGAAGACCCCCGTTGGGTTGGATTCATCTCGGGCGACTGTCGCGTCAGGAAAACACAGCAATGCGCAGACAAAATAGAAGTCACGGGCGCGAAGCATCAGGCTCATGGTGAGGCTCATCAACAAGGTTCAGTTCATCTCATCTCGTGCAAGGCCCATTTTCACTCGCCTTCATTGCGACTCAAGACCGCCAGCAGTTCTCCAATGGTGTGTTGTGATTCGAGCGGATGCCGCAGTTGCAGATCGGCGTAGACCGTGTAGCGGTTGCACCGGCCTTCTTTCTCGATGCGCAGGTAGCCGGCCTCCACGAGTTCCGCGACAACCCGTTGGACCATTCGTTCGGTGATCCCGACGGCCGCGGCGACATCGCGGAGCCGCAAGTCGGGCTTACGAAACAGGCACAGCAGCACGTGCGTGTGATTGGTGAGAAATGTCCAGCCGGGGACGGTCGGAGGGGTGGATTTGGGAACGCTGGACGAAGCGCGACGGCGGTCCGCGCGGGGAGATTCCTTTTTTTTCATCAACAAGCCCTTGCAAGCGCGACGATACACGGCTAGAAATACATGAAATGTATTTCGTAAATCATGTTTCGCGAATTATATCGCTGCGGAGAAGATTTGGCCATGCTGGAAGTCCTGCGGATCAATCTCTGTTCCCCCCTGTCGCTGGCCTTCGTGCTGGGATTGGTTTCCCGCCTTTTCCGGAGCGAACTCAGCCTTCCCCGTGAACTGTACGCCTCGCTTTCCATCTATCTGTTGCTGGCGTTGGGGTTGAAGGGGGGCGTCGAGCTCTCGCACAGCACGCCCGGTGATTTGATCTGGCCGGCGCTGGTGACGATCGCGCTCGGATGCATCACGCCCGTGACGTCCTATCTTGCCCTGCGTCGACTCGGTCGGTTCAGCATCGCGGACGCCGCCGGCATCGCCGCCCATTACGGCTCTGTTTCCGCGGTGACATTCATCGCCGCACAGCAGTTCGTCCAAACGCTCGGTTTCCCGGCAGAGGGGTACATGCCAACGCTCTTGACGCTGCTGGAAAGCCCGGGGATTCATATCGCGCTGGGCATTGGGGCCGTTCAGACCGCGCGAGTTGCCGCCCGGCAAAACAGCGGAACCCATGGTGACTCGGCGGCACGGCCGTTGTCCGAAGTCCTCCACGAAGTCCTTACCGCCCGGTCGATGATCCTGCTCGTTGGCGGACTGATCTGCGGCTGCATCATGGGGTCGCAGGGTTACGAGCCGGTGAAACCATTCTTCGAAGGGATGTTCAAGGGAGCGCTGACGTTGTTCCTGCTGGAGATGGGTTTGTCTGCCGGAGCACGGCTGGGGGATCTCAAGACGGCCGGACCGTTTCTGCTCGGATTCGGGATGCTGATGCCAGTACTGCACGGGTTGTTTGGTGTGGTACTGGGTCACTGGGCCGGGCTTTCGATCGGAGGCGCGACCGTGCTGGGAACCATGGCCGCAAGCGCATCGTACATCGCCGCGCCCCCCGCGGTCCGCATGACGCTCCCGGAAGCTAATCCCACGCTGTATCTCACGGCAGCGCTGGCCATCACGTTCCCCTTCAACATCGTGGTCGGCATTCCCCTTTACTTCCAGATGGCCAAAATGCTCGGCGGCAACTAACGACGCGTCGGCCTCTTCCAGGAGCACACCATGCAAACGACACCTCTCACAATTCTCACTGTTATTGCGGAAGCGATACTCAAGGAACGCCTGATCGAGGAATTCACGCGGGCCGGTGCCAAGGGCCACACTCTCACCGAATGCGAAGGTTCGGGGTCGCGGCATCGCCGAGTCGGGGAAATCCTCGGGGCGAACATCAAGCTCGAAACAATTGTTTCGGCGACTGTGGCCGACAAACTGCTCGACCGCCTCGCCAACGAATACTTCCCGAAGTTTGCCGTGATTGCCTATCTCAGTCCCGTGTCCGTTGTCAGAGGGGAGAAATATGTCTGAGTCCGTTCGAATTCCCACTCTACACCGACGGGAATGGCTCGGTGCCACCGCGCTGGCTGCGACCTCGGCTTGGGCAGGCAGTGCGCTCGGCGCGGAGGACGAATTGCCCCCGCCCGCAACTCCGCAGGAAGCGCTCCGACGTTTGAAGGACGGCAATCAAAGGTTTGTGGCGGGCCGATCGCTGTCGATTCATCGCGACCTGAATCGTGTGAAGGCGATTGCCGCCCGGCAGACCCCCTTCGCGGCGTTTCTCGGATGTGCCGACTCGCGCGTCCCGGTCGAGTTCATCTTCGACCAGGGCTTTGGCGACCTCTTCGTCTCGCGGATCGCGGGGAATATTGCGTCCAGCGAAAACATCGGCAGTCTGGAATTTGGGACGCAGATCCTGGGAGCCAAAGTCATTTACGTCCTCGGTCACTCGTCCTGCGGCGCCGTCACCGCGACCATGCAGGGCCGCGAAGTTCCCGGTCAAATCAGCAGCCTCTTCCAGTACATCCGCCCGGCAGTGAAAGTGGCAAAGGGTGATGTTGAGGTCGCCGTGCGCGAAAACGTTCGCAACCAGGCGCAACTCCTGGCGGAAGCCTCCCCGGTGATCTCCCGCCTCATTCAACGCGGTGAGTTGCTGGTCGCCGGTGGTGTTTACAACCTCTCGACCGGACTGGTGGAATCCGTGGATACTGGACTCACGCCGTCGGATCGGTAAGGCTGTCCGATTCGGATTCAATTCTCTAACGAACGTCTCAAGATCGATTTCTATGACAAATGCGAATGCTGCGGCCACACCAGTCGCAGTTCCCGACATGGCGAGCGACGCGGCGCTGGACGCGGTCGCCTTGGGTGTAGCACTTCTGGCAGCACGGCTGGATCGGCCACAAGAACTGACAACGATCCGTCGCCTGGTTGCGGAAATGGCCATCTGCTGGCCGGGGACGCTCACCGAAAACTGGTGGAAATGGCTGGTGGAGTGCGGCCGCTCACTGGACCTCGACGTGCGCGTCGCCGAGGTCCAGCCGCGAGAGTTGGTGCCGCTGCTGTCGGTGGGAACACCGATTGTTGCACTCGCGGACGATGGACAGACGCTGGTCGAACTTGTGCGGCGGGGGCGTCACGGCTGTTACGCCCGCCGCCTGGATCAACAATCCCTGGAGGATGTCTTTCGGTCCCCCCGGCAACCGATGCGCGTGGTGATCGCTCACACCGGCGACCACCACGCTGAGCACGGATCCCATGCCCATCCCCGACCTTTGCCGCTGTTGTGGCAATTGCTGCAACCGGAATGGAATGACATTATCACGGTCGGACTGATTTCCAGCGTCGCCGGCGTGTTGATGCTGTCCGTGCCGGTGACCGCGCAGCAACTGGTTCGTGCCGTAACCTTTGCGACTTTATACCAGCCGGTCGTGGTTCTGACCCTGATGCTGTTGGGGCTGCTTGGTTTCGTCGCCGTGTTGCAGGCTTTGCAGACGTACGTCGCCGAGTTAATTCAACGACGACTCTTCGTGCGTGTGGCGGCGACGGTTGGCAGGCAACTGCCACGAGTGACCCCGGAGACATGGAAACACATCCACGCCCCGGAGATCGTCAATCGTTTCCTCGACATCGTGATCGTGCAGAAAGTGGTTGCAGCCCTGCTGGTGGATGGCATCGGCATCCTTTTAACAACCGTCATCGGCATGAGCGTCATGGCGTTCTACCATCCGTTTCTGCTCGGATATGACCTGCTGCTGCTCAGTTTCCTCGCACTGGTCCTGTTAGTCATGGGCCGACGCGGTGTGCAAACCGCCATCAGTGAATCGAAGGCCAAATATGCCGTGATGGCCTGGCTGGAAGACGTGGCCCGCTGTCCCTCGATCTTCCAGTCATTCGGGGGGGAGTCACTGGCGGCCGAACGGACGGACGTATTGTGTACACAATACCTGCAGAAACGCCGATCGCACTTTCGGATTCTGCTGCGGCAAATTCTGGCCATTCTGTTCATTCAGGTGATTGCGACGACGGCGCTGCTGGGGTTGGGGGGATACCTTGTGCTGCAAGAGCAGTTGACACTGGGTCAACTCGTCGCCGCAGAATTGATTGTGGCCATGATTGTCGCCTCATTCGCGAAGCTGGGAAAGCACGTCGAAGGCTGGTACGACCTGCTCGCCGCCGTGGACAAACTGGCTCACTTAACCGGACTCCCTCTGCAAACTAACGCAGGAATCGTCGGCATTTCGCGGGAAGGAGCCGCACGGCTCGAAGTCCGGCTGCGCGACACGCAGAACTTCCTTTCCCTTTCCGAAAAGACCGTCATCGGTGCACGTGGTGTCAGCATCGAACCCGGCCAACAGGTTGCACTGTGTCACTGGGAACCGGCCGCGCTGGACTCCTTGCGCGCGGCGCTTTCCGGCCAGCGCACGCGCTCGCCGTGGATCGTTACGGTGGACGGTGTCGATCTCGCCGATCTTCGCGCGGATCTTCTCAGCGCCCATATCGCCGTGGCGGCACAGCGCGAATTCATTCCGGGCACCCTTGCCGAAAATATTCATCTTCACCGCTGGAGCGTCACCGATGCCGACGTGCTCGCCGCGCTGGTTGTCACCGGACTGACTGAGGAATTCCGACAGACACAAATCGCGATTTCCGATGCGATGCAGCCGGGCGGATGGCCGCTCACGACCTCGCAGTCGATCCGCCTGGTAATTGCCCGCGCTCTCGCCGGTCGGCCGCGAGCGCTGTGGATCGATGGCTTGCTGGATGCCCTCGGTGATGACGATGTGCGCAATCTGGTCCGGGAACTTCAGCGGATGACAATCCCCACCACGGTGGTGGTCATCACCGATCAGCAGCGCGTGGCCGGACTGTTTGAACCGATCGACCCGACAGGCGTCAACGCTCCCACCGCTTAAACGGCTCACCGTACAGATTCGGAAATCTGCCCCCGTTCGAAATTTCGGAATTACGTCATGGCGACAACGGAAGCTTCATTCGAGCCGTCGAAACTCTCTTTGCCGTGGGCCGACCTTGCTCGGTCGAGCCGCCGTATGCATCGCGCGGCCCTCTGGTTGCTGGTCGCCTTGCTGGTCAGTCTGGCGGCGTGTGTGTTTGCTCCCTGGCAACAATCGGTCGCGGGGACCGGGCGGGTGATCACCTATGATCCCAATCGCCGTTTGCAGGAAATCGATGCGCCGATTTCCGGGCGGCTGACCGAAATCAAACAGGGCTTGGTCGAAGGAACGCACGTCAATGCTGGCGAGGTGCTGATGAAGATCGAAGTCATCGATCCGTTTCTAAAGGATCGTTTGACGGACCAGTTCGAAGCGACGAAGCGAAAGCTCGAAGCCGAAGGCAAGATTGTCTTTGCTTATGAACAGCAGGTGGAAGCGTTTATCGAAGTGCTGAACCAGACGCAGTTGGCGCAAGATGCGTTTGTCAAAGTGGCGGAGCAAAAGTTGCTGGCGGAAGAAGAAAGCCTCAAGGCGGCGGAAGCGGGTTACGACCAGGCCGAAAAGGACCGCATTCGACGCAAGGAACTCTTTGAGAAGAAGGTCGAGTCGCGGTTCGAATGGGAACTTGCCGAGCGTAAGGCCGCCGAAATGCAGGCGAAAGTGGCCCAGTCAAAAGCGTACGTTGCCGCGGCTCAAAGCGAGCTCGCGGCAAAAAACGCCGAACGTAACTACAAAATGCGCGAGGCGCAGGCCAAGGTCGATTCGGCGAAGGCGGTTTATGAGAAGTCGAAGGGAGATCGGGAGGGTACGTTAAAGGAATATGCCGATATTGAGGCCAAGCAGGTGTTGCAGGTGCAACCCGTCATCGCGCCGCTCGACGGATTTGTGCTCAAGATTCGCAGCTTCCAAGGAGGGCAAATCGTCTCGGCCGGGCAACCGCTGGTGGAACTGGTCCCGTCGACTGCTGATCAGGCCGTCGAGATCAAAGTCGACGGAAACGATGCCCCGCTGGTCGCCACCCTGGACGCCGCCGGACAGCATCGCAAGGTGCGGTTGCAGTTCGAAGGCTGGCCCGCCGTGCAGTTCAGCGGGTGGCCCTCTGTCGCCGTCGGCACCTTTGGAGGAATCGTGGCGACGGTCGACCGGTCCGATGACGGTCAAGGCAAGTTTCGTGTCCTGGTCGTCCCCGATCCGAATGACCGTCCCTGGCCCGAAGCCGACTTCCTCAGGCAAGGCGCACGAGTGAACGGCTGGGTCTTGTTGAATCAGGTTCCGCTGGGAATGGAGTTATGGCGGCAGTTGAACGGCTTCCCCCCGGTCATCACGACCGAACCTTCGTCGAAGGGGGATTCGCTGCTGCGCAAAAAGAAGTGATGCGTCGGTTGCGCCGCGTCGGGGTCTGGAGTCTTCTCGCGCTGACCGGTTGTACGACCTCGCGCGTGGCGCTTCATGCACCGGATCGTCCCGATCCGCACGCGGTCGCGAAAGCGGCGCTCTCGGCGAAGCCGTCACCGAAATCGATGACCACGCAGCGTTCATCACCCGCCGATGATGATCACGGTTCGGTGAGACTTGCCAGTCTCGAAGACGACGACGACCCGCTCGAGGCCGCTAACGCTTCACCCGCGGTGGAAGTCGCCCCCCCACTGCCTCCCGGTCCTGCCAACCCGATTGCTCTCGAGCAGGTCGTCACCGCGATCTATCAGTCGTATCCGCTGCTGCGGCTGGCATTGCTGGATCGCGACATCGCTGCAGGCGAAAATGTCACTGCCCAGGGCGAGTGGGACTTCAAGATCTATGCCGATTCGAACAACACTCCCGAGGGGTTTTACAAAACCTACCGGCAGGCGGTGGGCTTCGAGCAGCCGCTGTATGGAGGGGGCAGTCTCTTCGGTCGTTACCGCATCGGCCGAGGAAGCTTTGAGCCCTGGTATCTGGAACGGCAGACCAACGACGGCGGCGAATTCCGCCTTGGACTGTCGGTCCCTCTGTGGCAGAACCGCACAATCGACGAACGCCGGGCGCAACTCTGGCGCACGGCGTACGGCCGCGACCTCGTCGAACCCGAAATCCGCACGCAGTTGCTCGTCTTCATTCGCGATGGATCGATCGCCTACTGGGAGTGGGTCGGCTCCGGGCGACAACTCATCTATGCCGAACAGCTCCTCAAACTGGCTCAAGATCGCGATGCTCAACTGCGTCGCCAGGTGGAACAGGGCGATCGTCCGGAAGCCGATTTGACCGACAACGAACGGCTGATCGTCTCGCGCCGGGTCAAGCGGCTCGATGCGCTGCGGAAATTCCAGTCGAACTCCGCGAAACTGTCGCTCTATCTCCGCATGCCCGACGGCAGCCCGTTCGTCCCTGCGATGGAATTGCTGCCAGCGGGCTTTCCGGAACCATCGCCGATCCAGCGGGACGCGCTCGGTTCGGACATCGCCTTCGCGCAGTCCCGGCGTCCGGAAATCCTGGCACTCGACGTGCAGCGGCAAATCCTTAATGTGGATTTGTGCCAGGCACAGAATCTCACGCAGCCAGAATTAGATGGTTATATCGCTAACAGCCAGGACGTTGGTGCGCCGACCAGCATCAAGCGGGATAAAAGTCGCAACGAGACCGAAGCCGGAGTCTACTTTTCGGTACCCTTACAGCGTCGCAAAGCCTTCGGCAAAATCACCGCGGTGGAGGCGAAGATCGCGCAGCTCAATGCCAAGCGGCAATTCGCCTCCGATAAGATCTCCGTGGAAGTGCAGGCGGCGGTGATCGCCCTCGACACAGCGTATCAGGCGATCGATCAGGCCCGGCAAGCCGTGCGCCTCAACGAAGAGATGGAGCGCTTCGAGTTAATCCGGCTCGACAAGGGAGACAGCGATTTTCTCCGGCTGAATCTGCGGGAGCAGGCGACATTCGATGCGCGGACCGCAGAAATCGATGCGCTGCTACGGTACTTCGAAGCCCTGTCGGAATATCGTGCCGCCGTCGCTGCCGATTTGCCCGAGGTCATTGAACTGGCCGAGTAACTTTCGACCGGTTTAATGAAACAGATTCGCGCGGGCGGCATTCGAGATCGCCACCACCGCAGGATGCTTCAGTCGTATCTCGGTGTTGCGATCGAAAGCTCTTGGGATAAGGGCGGTATCGTCAGTACGCACCTCGCCCGGAGAAGCCGGGCCATTGCAAGTTCATCGTCGATCCCGGCTTCACGATGCAGAAGTCTAATCCCACTTCTCGGCCGCGCGGGCGAGATTCCGAAGCATGCCGGCGAACACGAATTGATGTAGGGGATAGATCCCGTACCAATACAGCAACCCGGCCAGTCCCACGGGATCAAAAATCGCCGTCTGTCGAATCGTACTGCCTTGTTCGCAAGGAGTGACTTCGAACTCCAGCCAGGCCCGGCCGGGCAGCTTCATTTCCGCTCTTAATCGCAGACGTTGGTTCGGCTCAATAAGTTCCACGCGCCAGAAGTCGAGCGGATCGCCCACGCGCAATGTATCGGGATGACGCCGACCGCGGCGGACACCCACTCCGCCCACCAGTAGATCCAGGAAGCCGCGCAGCGACCACAACCAGTTCCCGTAGTACCACCCAGTCCGACCACCGATGCGGCGGATCGGTGCGAACGCTTTTTCGGGAGGCACGGTCACTGTGATGGTGCGCGAATCCACCAGCCGCGAACCATAACGGTCACCGCCCCAGGATTGCGACTGTCCGGCCGACGACAAGGCATCTGACCAGTGGGTTTCCGCGAATTCGCGATCTTCGTTCACCAGCGCCCGGGCAATCGCATCGCGGACGGAGCGGGGGCGAACGGCAAACACCGATTCAGCCAGGTTGTTCGAGACGAGTGTCGGATTTCGCAGGCTTTCGACGAGTTTGCGACCGATCCGAGCATAAAGGGGCGTGACGAGTCCCAACCACAGGCTGGAGAGGTACGGAGTCAGCAGGGGCACAGGAATCATCCACCGCGTCAATCCCCGCTGCTGGGCATACTCCTGCATGATCTGGCCATATGAGACTCGATCCGGACCGCCGATTTCGTAAATCTGGGATGCCGAGATCGGCCGCTCCGCCGCCGCGAGCAGATAGGCCAGCAGGTCTTCGACGGCAATCGGCTGTGCTTTCACTCGGACCCAGCGCGGGCAGATCATGATCGGCAGGCGTTCCACCAGCGCCCGGATCATCTCGAACGACACACTTCCGGAACCGATCACGATTGACGCGCGAAACTCAATCACCTGGGGATGATGGGCGCGTAAAATGTTGCCTGTCTCCTGACGACTGCGCAGGTGTTTCGAGAGTTTCTCATCGGGATTGCCGAGCCCGCCCAGGTAGACGATGCGACGGACGCCCGCGTGAGTGGCGGCTTTTGCAAAGTTTTCCGCTGCGAGCTTATCTTGTGCTTCAAAGTCACGGTCGTCGCCCATCGAATGGACGAAGTAATAGGCGGTCTCGACTCCCTCGAACGCCGGAGTCAGGGATGCGGGATCAAGGACGTCGCCTTGCACGACCTCGGTCGTGCCGCTGACTTGACCGTGCAACGCCTCCGGCCTCCGGGTGAAACAGCGAACGGATACGCCCCGTTGTTGCAGGAGTGAGAGCAACCGTCCTCCTACGTAACCCGTTGCTCCGGTTAATAAGATCAACCCTGACATCCGTGCATCCGATCTGTTTCGCCCAGGAGATCCCACCGCGTCACATCTGACCTTAGCGTTAGAGTGATTGACCGGACCAAGATGCGCGGGGCATCAACAGCGCAGCATGAAGAATGGCGACGATGGGTAAGAACAGCAACAGCCCGGCCACAGCCAATGCAGCGAAGCTCGTCATATCGAGATCCATCCGCGCGCGTCCGTGGAAGGTTTGCCATAAAGCTTGAGCGAGAAACAGAACGTGGGCCGCTACGGTCGAGCGAATCAGCCACGCAGAATGTGTCACTCTGAATTTTTGCAGCATGATGGACAGCAGCGGCAGAGTCTGGATCGCGTGCAAGGCCGCACCATGCGGGTACTTGAGAATGCCCGCTTTGCCCCAGGCTTCGGGGGCGCGGTTATTCGCCAGGTTCACCTCTCCGGCGAGTGTGACCAGCAGGCCCAAGCCGCATGAAACCAGCAGCAGCCACAGTCCTGCGCGGATCGCAATCGCACGCGATACCGGCATGGGACGCAGGTGGCGAGATCTCCAGCAGAGCCCGGCGATGCCTGCCGTGACGAGCAGGATCAATCCGAGCATCATCGACTCGATTGTCGCATCGAGGAGGGTTGCACGGTTGAAATGGGAAGGCATTCCTCGCCACTGCTGCAGCGTGATCAGTCCGACTTCCAACAGTAGGCCACCAGACAGCAAGCTGCCCAGGCGGTGGTCATGATGGCGAGGCTCGAACTGGGTTAAAACCCAGACCATTGACCAGATCGTCACACCCGCAGACACTCCAAACAGGCCCGGCTTCCGGAGCGACAATGGACCGGACCAGTCCGCTCCCGTGACGTACAACAAGGTGAGATGAATCATCCCGCTGGCGATCAACGCTGCGCCAATCAGGATCGATGGTCGAAACTTCGCCAGCAGTGTGCCATCGAACGCTGCCACAGCAGGAATCACACCGTCCCTGTCAAAGTGGGTGACTTCGGGTGAGTCGAAGGCGACCCGCGTCGCGGGAGTTACTCGAACGTTTTTGCTGGAGTTCATCGGCTGGTTCACTTCGGTGGCAAGATGGGCCCCAGCCCGCCGACTTCAATCACCTGACCGGTGATCCAATCGTTCTTAACGTCGAGCAGTCAATCGACCAGCGAGGCCACCTGCTTGGGTTCTTGCAGGCGACCCAACGCCTTGCGTGAGCACGACCACAGCGACCGCTGTCGCTCCGAACTTCCGCTAGCGAATCATGTCGTTCTCCTGACTTGGACGGAAAATTGGCATTGAATCCTTACCGACTCCCACGAACTCGTTCAAATCGTCCACATGACCACGAACCGCAGTGCTAACAGAAAATTAACGCGGTTTCGAAAGGATTTCAGTAATTCGAGAATGGAACAGATGCCATCCGGCAGAAGGGAAATGTGGTGTGATCCTAACCGTGCGAGCCCGGAGCGCAAGCGACGGGTTCATGCCTTCTCGATATTCACAACCCGTCGCTTGCGCTCCGGGCGTGGGTGCGATACGATTTTCTCATTCCTTTCTCGCACCCCGGAGTCACCGCCATGTCTGCTCACGATTCGTTGTCTCGTCGGGAGTTTCTCGCCACGACTGCTGCGGCGACCGCTGTGATTGCCGGCGCCCCGGCTGTCATCACCGCACAGAAAACGGACAAGCCGCTGATTGTCGGGGAAGGGGAGTACCGGTACGAAGTCCAGCATGACTGGCCACAGTTGCCGAAGGAGTACACGTGGCAGACGACGCATAACGTTGCGGTCGACAAAGCGGGCAACCTCTATGTCATTCATGAAGGGCGGGCCGATCAGAAGGATCATCCGTCGATCTTCGTGTTCGACAGTGAGGGCAAGTTCATCCGCGCGTTCGGCAGCCAGTTCCAGGGCGGCGGTCATGGCATCGAAATTCGCCAGGAAGGGAGCGAAGAGTTCCTTTACGTTTGCGCGTATCAGATGAAGAAGACCTTCGCCAAGATGACGCTCAAGGGCGAAACGGTCTGGCAGCAGTTCGCGCCGATGCAGTCGGGGGTCTACGCCGATGAAGAAGACACTAAGCCGACGGGGAAGTGGGGCCGCGACCGGTTCATGCCGACGAACTTCGCGTTTCTGGATGACGGTGGGTTCCTGCTCGTCGACGGGTACGGCGCGTTCTATGTCCATCGGTATGACAAGGACGGCAAGTGGGTGTCATGCTTCGGCGGCGCGGGTGGTGGCGAAGGAAAGTTCAACACGCCGCACGGCATCTGGGTCGATCAGCGTCCCGGTCGCGAAGCGGCGATTGTCGTCTGCGACCGCGCGAACCATTCACTGCAGTACTTCACCATGGACGGCAAGTACAAGGAAACGCTGAAGGGTTACGGACTGCCCGCAAACTGTGAGACGTGGAAGAATCTTCTGCTGGTTCCCGAGCTGCATGCGCGGGTGACGCTGCTGAATGAGAAGAACGAAGTCGTGGCGCGGCTCGGTGATGATGTCGCGCGCGTCACTGGCAAGGACGGCGGGCAGATCCGGGGTGATGCAGCGAAATGGCAGCCCGGCAAGTTTGTTCATCCGCATGACGCCTGCTTTGCTGCGGACGGCAGCATCTTCGTCGCGGAATGGGTGGCTACGGGCCGCGTCTCGAAATTGAAACGCCTGACTTAGGGTTTCTACCGACGCCGAGGGTTTCGCCGGGGGTAGGGATTTTCCCGAGGATTCTGTTGCACGCGCTGATTCCGTCCCTTACCGTGACCGTGACAAAAACTTTTCGGACGGCGTTGGGCCTCGCTTTCCGCGCGTATTCACTCGCCGGCAGGGCGACCAACGTCCACCGTTGCCATTCGGCACGTAAGGACAGGTCATGGTGCGCTCATTCTGGTTGTGGTCTCTGCGGGGTGCTCTGAAACAGGCGCGGCGATCGCAACGGTCGCACCACCGTCGGTCCCAGACGGCATTTGTCGATGTGTCCCTGCTGGAAACCCGCACCCTGTACTCCGGTGTCATGGTTGAAGCGGAAGTTGAGCACGACCACAGCCATCACGGTGGAGAGGCCGAGTACTGCGTGCTTCCGCCCTTTGATCCGAATCAGCTCGATTCGTCGATGTCGGGAACGGTGACCGCCGAGCCGGGGCCGTTTCCTGATTCGGAGACGTTCAAGCTCCACAGCCGGCCGTCTGCCTCGAAGGTTGTCTATCTCGACTTCGACGGGTATGTGACCACCAACACCTTCTGGAACACGGACTTCAATAAGCCGACCATCACCACGCCGGAATTCACGCTCGATGGTGTCGCCGGTTTCAGCGCCGCCGAACATACCTCCATGCAATTGACATGGCAGCGCGTGGCGGAAGCGTTCAGTCCGTTTGACGTCGACGTGACGACGGAAGACCCCGGCGTCGAGGCGCTCCGCAATACCGGGAACGGCGATGTCAACTGGGGCATTCGGGTCGCGATTGGTGGCAGCAGCGCCTCGGTTCTGGGTGTCAGCGCCGGCGGGATTGCGTACATCGGGTCATTCGACTGGAACACCGATACGCCAACCTACGTCTTCCCGGACAGCCTCGGCCGCAATGACAAAAACATGGCCGATGCGACGGCTCACGAAGTCGGTCACACGCTCGGTCTGGTGCACGATGGGTTAGCCACGACTCCCGTGACTGATTACTACACCGGTCATGGAACCGGCCCCACCGGCTGGGCGCCGATCATGGGTGTGGGCTACTACAGGAATCTCGTCCAGTGGAGCAAGGGGGAATATCCCACCGCGAACAACACCCAGGACGATCTGAACATCATCACGACGCAAAACGGTTTTACGTACCGCGTCGATGATCACGGCGGCGATCAGGCCGGCGCCACGGATGTCACCGCGAGCGGCACGGGCGACGTCTCCACGGCAGGGGTGATTGAGCGGAACACCGATACCGACTGGTTCCGCTTCCTGGCTTCCGGGGACATCAACCTCCAGGTCAATCCGGCAGTGCAGTCGCCCATGCTCGATGTCCTTGCCGAGCTGTATGACTCCAGCGGAAACCTCGTCGCCTCAAACAATCCGAACGGGGCTCTCAACGCTACCATTACCGCGAATGTGCCTGTCGGCTATTACTTCCTGAAGGTGGACGGCGTTGGCAAGGAAGCCCTCGGAAACGACTTCGGCTACAGCGATTACGGGAGTCTCGGGCAGTTCACGATCACCGGAAACGTCGGCGATAACTTCCCGCCGGTCGTCAATGACCAAAGCTTCAATGTCGCGGAAGATGCCACGGTCGGGGCGGTCATCGGGACGGTTGCCGCCTCCGATCCGGACGCCGGCGATACGCTGACCTATGCCATCACGGGCGGCAACGCGGGGAACGTCTTCGTCATCGATCCCATCACTGGCGTGTTGACGCTGAATGCCCTCGTGGATCACGAAACGACCCCCGCCTACACGATTACGGTGACCGTCACCGATCTTCGCGGACTTTCCGACACCGGTGCGATCACAATCAATGTCACCGACGTGAACGAGCCGCCGGTGGTTCCGGCGCAGTCGTTCATGGTCTTCGAGAAAAGTGCCGTGGGCACGCAGGTTGGTACGGTGAATGTCACCGATCCAGACGTTGGCCAGCCGCGAACCTTCTCCATCGTCGGCGGCAACTTCGGGAACGCCTTCGTGATCGATGCCGCCTCGGGCATGATCACCGTCAACAACTCCGCAGCGATCGATTACAACGTGCTGCAGGCCTTCACGCTCACGATCCGTGTGATTGACGGCGGCACACCCAGTCTGAACGCGACGGGGCAGGTGCGAATCGATGTGCTGCAGGTGAACATCCCGCCGCAGATCGCCCCGCAGACGTTTATCCTCCCCGAAAACAGTGCAATCGGGACCGTTGCCGGCGTGGTCGTCGCCACCGATGCGAACCTGAATCAGACGAAAACGTTTTCGATTACGGCCGGGAATGTGGGCGGAGCTTTCGCCATCAATCCCACGACCGGCGCGCTGACGGTGACCACAAACGTCGACTTGGCCTCGAAGTTCAGTTCGCTGCCAGCCTTCACGAACAGGCTGGTGCCAACGATCTCAAAGAGTGCGGCATCCGCACCGGACAATGACAGGGCATTCGTGCCGAGGCCGTCA